>DASZFE010000031.1:0-1979 GCA_035940155.1 Solirubrobacteraceae bacterium
GGCGAAGTGGGAGGTGCCGAGGTAGACCGTGCGCAAGCTCGCCGACCGCCGAGGAGCCCTCACCGACCGCCGTCGGGCTCGTGCGGGGGCTCGTCGGGCTCGCGCGCGGAGTCCTCGGGCTCGCGCAGGGGGTCCTCAGGCTCGCGCGGGGGGTCCCCAGGCTCGCGCGGAGGCTCGTCGGGCTCCCGCAGGGCCTCGCGCATCGCGCGCATCGCCTCCTTGCGCTCCCCGCGCGAGACGCGGTCGAGGATCAGGATGCCGTCGAGGTGGTCGATCTCGTGCTGGATCACCCGGGCCTCGAGCTCCTCGGCCTCGAGGGAGAGCTCCCGGCCCGCGACGTCCTGGGCGCGCACCCGCACGCGCGCGGGGCGCTCGACCTCCAGGTGCACCGCGCGCAGGCTCAGGCAGCCCTCCTCCCCCGTCTCGGTCTCCTCGCTCACCCACTCTAGGACCGGGTTGACCAACGCCGTCACCGGCTCCTCGGGGTCGCAGCGGTAGACGAGCACGCGGTGGAGCACCCCGACCTGGTTGGACGCCAGACCAACACCGAGCGCGTCGATCATCAACTCCCCCATCCGCTCGACCTCGGCCCGCAGGCTCTCGTCGAAGCGCTCCACCTCCAGCGCCCGCGCACGCAGGACCGGGTCGCCGAACTGGCGGATCCGGCGCAGCGCCTCCGCGCGGCGGGCGAGGGTCTCCGGGTCGAGCTCCGGGTGGGGCTCGACCTCCTCGACCTCGAAATCCTCCAGTTGCTCGGTCGCCTCGCTCATCTCAGACCGTGAGTCTAGAGGGACCCCCGCGCCCTCCAGAGCCACCTCCGCGCGCCCCAGGCGCGCTCACTGGGGGTCCACGTCCACGCTGAAGCTCACGCCCGCGTGCGCCCGGTCGGCCGCCGCGCGCCCCACGGCCTCCCCCACCGCCGCCACCGCCGCCCGGCGCTCGCGGGCCTTGACCTCCAGCACCCGACGCTCCCGCCCCCGCAGGCGAAAGAGCGCCGCCGGGCCGAGCACCGTGTCCGGCGCTTTGAGCGCGCCACGCAGACGTTCATTTATCGCGACCGACGCCGCCTGTGCCGGCGCCCCCTGCTCCGCGGAGCAGATGACGCGGATCAGGTGCGAGAAGGGCGGGTAGGCCAGGGCCTCCCGCCGGCGCAGCTCGCCCGCGAGGAACCCCTCGCTGTCGTGGTTCGCGGCGTGGAGGATCGCCCGCGCCTGCGGGGCGATCGTCTGCACCAGCACCCTCCCCTCCCCTCCCCGGCCCACACGTCCCGCGAGCTGGGCGATCAGCGCGAAGGTCCTCTCCTCCGCGCGGAAGTCCGGGAAGCGCAGCGTCGCGTCCGCGTCGAGCACCACCCCCAGCGTCACGTCGGGGAAGTCGTGGCCCTTCGCGACCATCTGCGTCCCGATCAGCACCCCCGCGCGCGCCGCCTCGAAGTGGCTCAGCAGCGCCCCCGGGCCGCCCCCCGGCGCTCCCCCGGGACCTCCCCCCGCGTTCTCCTGCGCCACGTCCGCGTCCAAGCGGAACACTCCGAAGCTCTCGTCCCCGAGCATCCGCGTCAGCTCGTGCTCCACCCGCTCCGTCCCCGCCCCGTGGCGCGCCAGCGCACTCGACCCGCAGGCGCACCGTCGAGGGATCGGCTCGCGGTGGCCACAGTGGTGGCAAGCCACATGCCCTTCGGCGCGGTGCAGCACGAGCGCCACGTCGCACTCCGGGCAGCTCCACACCCCGCCGCAGCTGCGGCAGGAGAGGAAGTTCGACCAGCCCCGGCGGTTCAGCAGCACGATCGCCTTCCCGCGCGCCGCCTGCACCTCCGCCAGCGCCTGCGCCGTCAGGGGGTGCAGGCCCTGTGACTCCCCACGCATGTCCAGCACCTCCACCCCCGGCAGCGGCCGCCCGTCCACCCGGCGGGGCAGGCTCAGGCGCCGCAGGTCCCGCCAACTCTCCGGGCGGGGCGTCGCGCTGCCCGCCAGCAGCACCGC
>DASZFE010000032.1:0-5364 GCA_035940155.1 Solirubrobacteraceae bacterium
GCGCTCGACTGCGCCCACGCCACGATTGCGCTCAAAACGCTCGCCCCCTCATCGCGCAAGGCCGGGCCGTCACAGGCACGCCCGGTCCTCTCCCGTGGGGGCAGGGACGGGGCCGGAGCCCCCTCCTCGCACAGACCCTCCTCGCCAAGATAGGATTGCGCCTCCCGTCCCCGACACACGAGGTCATCGAACGCCGTGGCACTGAACCTGCAGCGAGTCTCTGAGGTCGACACCCAGCCGGGGGAGCTCCCCGCGACGATGGCCGCCTGGGTCATCCGCGAGGAGCGCCAGGGCGAACCCAAGGACGCCTTCCAGGTCGAGGAGATCGAGGTCCCCGAGCCCGGGGCCTTCGAGGTCATCGTCCGCGTGATGGCCGCGGGAGTCAACTACAACAACGTCTGGGCCGCGCTGGGCAAGCCCGTCTCGGTGATGAAGTACGGCGACCACCCCGAGTACGGGCACCACATCGGCGGATCGGACGCTTCGGGGGTCGTGTGGAAGGTCGGCGCGGGCGTCACCCGCTGGAAGCCCGGGGACGAGGTCGTCGTGCATTGCAACCAGGCCTCCTACGAGGACCCCGAGGTCCACGGCCTCGACCCCATGGCGGCGCCCTCCCAGAAGATCTGGGGCTATGAGACCACCTGGGGCTCCTTCGCGCAGTTCACGAAGGTCCAGGCCCAGCAGCTCCTGCCCAAGCCCAAGGCACTGACCTGGGAGGAGGCCGCCTCCTACGGCCTCGTCTACTTCACCGCCTACCGGATGCTCATCACGCGCTGTGAGATCCAGGCCGGCGCGCGCGTGCTGATCTGGGGCGCCGCGGGCGGCCTCGGGGTGTTCGCGACGCAGCTCTGCGCGGCCACCGGGGCACATTGCGTCGGCGTAGTCTCCTCGGCCGAGAAGGGCGAGCTCGTCAAGCGCCTCGGCGCCGTCGACTTCATCGACCGCGGCGAGTTCGCCGGGATGATGCGCACCGGCAAGGAGACCCCCGAGGAGGACAAGGCCCGCTTCGGGGTCTCGCGCGAATTCTCAAAGCGCGTCAAGCAGATCCTCGGCGACGCCCCCGACATCGTCTTCGAGCACGTCGGCCAGGCGACCTTCCCGACCTCCGTCTTCACCGTCAAGCCCTTCGGCAAGGTCGTCATCTGCGCCGGCACCACCGGCTTTAACCTCGACTTCGACGTGCGCTACCTGTGGATGAAGCAGAAGGAGATCCTCGGCTCGCACTTCGCCAACGCGTACGAGTGCATGAAGGCCAACGAGCTGATCGAGTCCGGGCAGATCCGCCCCGTGCTCTGGCGCACCCTCGGCTTCGAGGGCGTCGCCGAAGCCCACCAGCTGATGCTCGAAAACAAGCACCTCGGGAAGATCTCGATCCTCGTCGGCGCCACCGAGGAGGGCCAGGGCAAGACCGCCGAGGGGCCGGGCGCCATCCACGCGGAGGTCGGGGCCTGATGGCCGGCGGAGCGGGCGGGCCGGTGACGATTATCGTCCCGTGGTACGCCACGGGCTTCCGGGCGGACGAATTCGAGGCCGCCCTGGGCGAGGCCGCCGCGATCGCCCTGCGCTACCGCGCGAGCTCCTACGGGGTCTACCGCTCCCGGGAGGACCGCTACCGCTTCCAGCAGCTCGCCGCCTTCGAGAGCCCCCTGGACTGGGAACGCTACTGGGAGGGTCCCGAGATGATCGATTTTCGCGCTCGCCACTCCAGCTGGTACCAGGTGCCCGTCCTCTACGGCTCGTGGGACCAGACTGCCGGAGGCGGGCTCGCTCAGCCCCGCTCCAACGGCGCCATCGTCAGCCCCGCGCCCTTCAGCTGATCCCAGTAGTGCTCCGCGGGCTCCCTCTCGCCTGAGAAGACGATCGCCTGGCCGGCCGTGTGGATCTCGTTCGCGATCCGATGGCCCTGCTCGAGGGTCACGCCCGGGATGAACCGCGCGAGCGTCCGGGCGACGTGGTCGAAGGTGTTGTGGTCGTCGTTGCGCACGATCACCCGCCAGCCCCCGCCCAATCCGCTCCCCGGCCCGCCCGTGCGCGGGCGCTCGATCACCTCGGTCATTCGTGCTCCAGGATACCCGCGGCGGGCCGGCCGTACAATCTACGCATGAGCTCCGATCGCTCCCCCCGCCTGCCCGAACGGGACCGGCCGTGGATGATGCGCACCTACGCCGGACACTCCACCGCGCAGGCCTCCAACGAGCTCTACCGGGGCAACCTCGCCAAGGGACAGACAGGGCTCTCGATCGCCTTTGACCTCCCCACCCAGACCGGGTACGACCCCGACGACGAGCTCGCCCGCGGCGAGGTCGGGAAGGTCGGCGTCCCCGTCTCCCACCGCGGCGACATGGCCGCCCTCATGGACGGCATCCCCCTCGGGGAGATGAACACCTCGATGACCATCAACGCGACCGCCGCCTGGCTGCTGGCCCTCTACATCGTCGCCGCCGAGGAGCAGGGCGTCCCGCAGGAGCGCCTCCAGGGAACCACCCAGAACGACATCATCAAGGAGTTCCTCGCCCGTGGCACCTACGCCTTCCCGCCCGCGCCCTCGATGCGGCTGATCGCGGACATGATCGCCTACACCGTCGAGCACGTCCCCAAGTGGAACCCGATCAACATCTGCTCCTACCACCTCCAGGAGGCCGGCGCGACCCCCGTCCAGGAGGTCGCCTACGCGATCTCCAACGCCATCGCCGTCCTCGACGCCGCCCGCGAGCGCGTCGGCGGTGAGAGCGGGCTCATGGAACAGGTCTTCGGGCGCGTCTCCTTCTTCGTCAACGCCGGCGTCCGCTTCGTCGAGGAGCACGCCAAGCTCCGCGCCATGTCGATCCTCTGGGAGGAGCTCGGCCGCGAGCGCTACGGCGTCACCGACCCCCGGCACCTGCGCTTCCGCTACGGCGTCCAGGTCAACTCCCTCGGCCTCACCGAGGCCCAGCCCGAGAACAACCTCCAGCGGATCGTCCTCGAGGCCCTCGCCGTGACCCTCGGGCGCGACGCCCGCGCCCGCGCCATCCAGCTCCCCGCCTGGAACGAGGCCCTCGGCCTCCCCCGCCCCTGGGACCAGCAGTGGTCGCTGCGCATCCAGCAGGTCCTCGCCTACGAGACCGACATCCTCGAGTACCCCGACATCTTCGAGGGCTCCAAGGTCATGGAAGGCCTCGTCGAGGAGCTCCTTCAGGGCGCCCGCGCGGAGATCGCCGTCGTCGCCGAGCACGGCGGCGCCGTGCAGGCCGTCCCCTACATGAAGGCCGCCCTCGTGGACTCCCACCGCGAGCGCATCCACCGCATCGAGACCGGCGACCAGGTCGTCGTCGGGCAGAACCGCTTCGCCGAGTCCGAGGACTCCCCCCTGACCGCCGACGCCCAGGGCGGCATCCTCGTCGTCGACCCCGCCGTCGAGGCCGAGCAGATCGAGGCCCTGCGCCGCTGGCGCTCGCAGCGCGATCAGGGCGCCGTCGATCAGGCCCTCGCCGAGCTCGCCCGGGTCGCGCGGATCGAGAGCGGCGAGGAGAACCTCATGGTTCCGACGATCGCCGCCGCACGGGCGGGCGCGACCACGGGCGAGTGGGCCCGGACGCTGCGTGAGGTCTTCGGCTCCTACCGCGCCCCCACCGGCGTCGGCGAGGCCGCCCCCTCCGCCGCCGACGGGGACCTCGACGAGCTCCGCGAGCAGGTCGCTCGCCTGGAGGACCGCCTCGGGCGCCGCCCGAAGATCCTCGTCGGCAAGCCCGGCCTCGACGGGCACTCAAATGGCGCCGAGCAGATCGCCGTGCGCGCCCGCGACTCCGGCATGGACGTCGTCTACGAGGGCATCCGCCTCACCCCCGCCCAGATCGCCGCCTCCGCCCTCCAGGAGGGCGTCCACGTGATCGGCCTCTCGATCCTCTCCGGCTCCCACCGCGACCTCATCCCCGCCGTCATCGACGCACTCGACCAGGCCGACGTCCACGTCCCCGTCGTCGTCGGCGGGATCATCCCCGAGCAGGACCTCGCCCTCCTCGAGCAGGCCGGCGTCGCCGCCGTCTACACCCCCAAGGACTTCGACCTCACCCGCATCATCCGCGACATCATCGCGCTCGTCGGGGAGTCGGCGGATGGTCACGGGGCGGGGGGAGCGGCCAACGGTCACGGCCCCGCAAACGGCTCGGCCAGCGGGTCTTGAGCGCAGATCCGGCGGTCGGCGAGAGGGCCTGGCGCGCCGACGGCGCCGAGCTCGGCGCACGCCTGCGCGAACGTGACCTCACGGCGGCGCCCGCCGCGCTCAATCTGCTTGAGAGCGCCACGATCGCCGATCGCGAGCAGGCCGCCGCGCTGCTGGGAGAGGTCTCACCCGCGCGGCTCGGGGGCGAGGCCCCCGGGCACGTGATCGGCGTCACGGGACCGCCCGGGGCGGGGAAGTCGACGCTCCTCTCCGCACTGCTGCACGTCTGGCGGGGACAGGAAAAGAGCGTGGCGGTCCTCGCCGTCGATCCCAGCTCGCGGCGCTCGGGCGGCTCGCTCCTCGGGGACCGCGCACGGATCGACTTCGATCCCTCCGACCCCCGTGTCTTCATCCGCTCCACCGCCGCCGGGGAGCGCCTCGGCGGGCTCGCCCGGGGGACCCGCGCGGCGGCCCAGGCGCTTGCGGCGGCCTTCGACGTCGTCGTGATCGAGACCGTCGGCGTCGGGCAGGCCGAGACGGAGGTCGCCGACGTGGCGGACACCGTCGTGGTGGTCGTGCAGCCCGGCAGCGGTGATGTGCTGCAGTTCCTGAAGTCCGGGATCATGGAAATCCCCGACGTGCTCGTCGTGACCAAGGCGGATCTCGGGCAGGTAGCGCTCAGCGCACGACGCGACCTGGGCGCCGCGCTGCGCTCGCTCGGCTCGCGCACCACCAAGGTCGTCGCGGTCTCCTCGCTGCCCCCGGCCAAAGGGATCGACGAGCTCGTGGACGCCCTCGACGAGCACCGCGCCGCGAGCGACATCCACGCACGACGTCTGTCCGCACGGCGCGCGGCAGCCCTCACGGACTTCATCGTCGAGCACGGCGAGCGGGGTCTGCGCGCCCTCGGAGGCCGCCGCGCCGCCGAGACCTGGCTGTCGGAGCAGGACACCGGACTTGACGTAGCCGCGCTCACAGTCGCCCTGGAGCGCCGCACGGGTGAGGAGCTCGTCGGCCGATGAGATCCAAGACCATCCAGGACCTCCTGCTCATGCTCGGCGCTTTTGTCCTCGCCAGCGCCCTCGCCGGGGCCCTCGGCGCCAAGAACCTCGGCACCGCCCTCGCCTTCGGGCAGATCGCCTTCGCGGCGACCCTCGTCTTCGTGCTCGTCAGGCGCTGAGACGTGCCTTTGGTCAGCCAGGTTTAGCTGAGCCATAGAGCAACCG
>DASZFE010000033.1:0-1946 GCA_035940155.1 Solirubrobacteraceae bacterium
CAGCTTGAGCTCGAGGCCGAGCAGGCGCTCGAGGACGCGCCAGGGCAGCCCGCGGGTCTCGCGGCGGCGGTTCATCGCGGCGCGCAGGCGCGGCAGCTCGGGGAGGACGTCGGCGCCGACGGCGTCCATGACGTGCTCGGCGTGGCCCTCGATGAGGGACATCGCGCTCTGGATGCGCTCGACGAGCTCCCAGCGCTCCTCGCCGATGGTCAGGCGCATGATCTCCCCGCGACGGAGTCGCTCGGCGAGCGTGCGGAGGTCTCCCGAGCCGGGGGGTCGCAGGAGCTGGGTGAGGGAGACGTTCACCTGGAGCCCGTCCATGAGCTCCCGCAGGAGACCCGCGAGGTGCTCTCGCAGCCAGGGCGCCCCGGAGAACTGGATCGCGTGGGTGACCTCGTGGATCGTGACCCAGACGAGGAGCTCCTGACGGTCGACATCGAGGTTCTCCGCGGCCTGCGCGAGGTTCGGGGCGACGAGGAGGAGCCGGGGCGTGACCGTGGGATCGAGGAGCGCGAGGTCGTACTGGCCGAGGACCCGCTGAGAGAGCATCCCCGTGAGCGCCCCGACCTGCGCGCCGAGTAAGAGCCCCGAGGCGACGCGCATCGCTTCGGGGAGCCCGAGCGCCCAGCCGGTGCGAGGCTTGCCGAAGGGAGTCCGCTGCTGCCCCTCCATGCGCTGCGCGAGCTCCTCCATGAGGGGGCGCATCGTGGCGAGGTTCGCCTCGATCCACCGCGGGCGGCTCACGGCTTCGAGCTCGGGGAGCGCCCCGGGGAGCTCAAGGCCGCTGTAGGCGCTGACGCGCGCGGCGAAGTCCTGCGCGAGGGGCTGCACGGAGCCCGCGCTCACGCCCCCGTCGGGCGGGGAGCCCGCGATGAGCTCTCCGACGCGCTGCGCGGTTCCCCAATCGATCGCGTCCACCCTTGGGAGCGTAGCCGCCTCGAGCGAGGATTCCGTGCGGGGCGGCCCCCGCACGGGGGCGGAGACGGCGTCTCCATATGCTTGATCTGTGCCTAGCATCCTCGATGGTCTATCCGATGCGCAGCGCGAGGCCGTCACGCACCGTGGTGGCCCACTCCTGCTGAGCGGGGCGCCCGGGACGGGCAAGACGCGCTGCGTGAGCGCTCGCGCGCGGTGGCTGATCGAGCAGGGCGCGGACGCCTCGAGCGTGCTCGTCCTGAGCGGCTCGCGCGCGGGTGCGGAGCGGATCCGCGGGCGTCTGGAGGAGGCCCTGCGGGAGGGCCACGAGGAGCTCGCGGTCTTCACGCCGCTCGCCCTCTGCGTGCGGGTGCTCCGCGCACAGGCCCTCCGAGCGGGGCTCGACCCGTTCTTCGTCCCCGCGACCCGGGCGGATAGAATCGCGACGCTCCTCGGGCGACTCGACGAGCTGACGCTCGCGCGCCACGATCTCGGCGCTCGGCCCGCGGCGCTGATGGCGAGCCTCGTCGAGCGAATCGACGCTCTGAAGGAGGATCTGATCGACGCCGAGGCCTACGCGGCCTCGGTCGTGGAGGGCACGGAGGAGCAGCGTGAGCTCGCGCAGCTCTACCTCGACCACGACCGGATGCTCGCCGAGCGTGGGACCCCGGATGCGGGCGAGCTCCTGATCCGCACCTGCGGGCTCCTGCGCGAGGATGGCCCTGTGCGCGCGGCTCTCGCGGCGGAGTGGCGGTGGCTCCTCGTCGACGACTTCCAGTACGCGAGCCCCGCGACGGCGACGCTCGTGCGGCTCATGGCGACCGAGCACCGCGAGCTGACCGTCGCTGCCGAAGCTCCCACGGGCGCTGCGGTGGAGGACTTCCTCGCGCACTTCCCCGAGGCGCGACGGGTCTCGCTGACGCAGAGTCTTCGCTGCCCCCCGCGGATCATGCGGGCCGTCGCGGCTGCCGCGGGGCTCGCGGTGGAGCCCGCCGCGGAGCCCCGGGCCGAGGGCGAGGTGGTCTTCTGGC
>DASZFE010000034.1:0-13255 GCA_035940155.1 Solirubrobacteraceae bacterium
GACCGTGTCGGGGATGTTGATAGTCGTCGCGCCCTCGTCGATCGCGATCTGCACGACCTCCGCGGTGAACTCCACATCCGCGCGCGTCGCGTCCATCGGGGAGAACTCCACGTCATCGGTGTACTGCTTCGCGTGCGCCACCGCCGCGCGCGCCTGGCCCTTGACGTCCTCGCGCGTGGTCTGCAGCTGGTGCTCGATGTGGATGTCCGAGGTCGAGATGAACGTATGGATCCGCGGGCGCTCAGCGTCGCGCACGGCCTCCCAGGCAGCGTCGATGTCCGCGACGTGCGTCCGCGCAAGGCCCGCGATGATCGGCGGTGCCGGATCGACGACCTCCCTTGCGATCGTCTGCACCGCCTCGAAATCCCCGGGCGAGGTGATCGGGAAGCCCGCCTCGATCACGTCGACCCCCAGGCGCGCCAGCTGCTGCGCGATCTCCAGCTTCTCGGTCGTGTTCAGCGAGATCCCCGGCGACTGCTCGCCGTCGCGCAGGGTCGTGTCGAAGATCAGGACCCGCAAGCCCTCATCGACGCGGACTTCCTCTCTTTTTGGCTGCTCCTCTGCTCTGCTCATGTCGCTCATGCTCCTTCTAGGTCTCTTGGCTACATCCTCCGGGCTGGGTATGCGGCTGTGCGGCCGCCACGCGCTATTCCCCCCGAGGGGGGAGTAAGAGGAGCAAGTGAGACCGCTGGAACGACATGCTCTGCGCAGGGTAGCACCGGGGCGGCAATCCGCAAAACGCCTCTACTTCGGTCCGCAGACAACTGTATGGTTTGCGTATGTGGAGACGCCTGAGACGGTGGCTGACGACACCTCCCGACCCATCGGACCTGCTGCGACCATCGCGCTGGTGGCTCCTGATCGTCCCAGGCGCGTATGTGATCACCGTCATCGTCAGCGTGCTCTACGGCACGCCGGAAAAATTGCCCGGGGTCGCCCTTGGGCTGCCACTGCTGCTCGATCTCGAGCGTTCAGCGGCAGTGCTGGCCACGATCGCCCTCGTCCTGATCTTTGCCTTCCTGACCTCGCGTGGGCACCTACCGACCCAGTTTGGCAACTTCGCATACCCCTCGATCGAACGACAGCACGATCTCGAGGAGCGCGTCGCCGCGCTTGATCGACGCCTGAAGCAGCGCCTCATCCCACTAGAGGACGGAAAGAGAACCAGCGACGAAGTGCTCCCACTGATCCTGAAGGACCTGTCGGAGATGAGCGATCGACTCGAGGCCGTCGAGGCCCGGCGCGGCGTCTAGACTTGGACCAATGGCCACCAGATCGTCATCACTGCAGCAGCTGGAGACGTTGATCAATGAGCAAGCTCAGTCAGCGCGCGATTGGCGCGATGAGCTTGCGACCCTGCGAGCGCGGTCATATGGCACTTCCGTCGCGCTGACCGAACTCGCTCGGAAACCGCTAGGCGAGACGGCGCCTCGGCAGTACGTCGATGTCGTGCTCGCGGCGCCAAGCGAGAACTGGGCGAAGGACGTTGAGAGGCGGCTACGTCACGAGCTGCCAACTGCGCAGGTGCGACTGGAAGCCGAGGGACCGCTCGCCCCTCCACCTCCGCCCCTCGTATACACCGTTCGTTGCGAGGTTTCGCTGCCTGGGTCTACCGGAAGAGACGCGCGAGACCTGGTACTCGCGGCGCTTCAGAAGATGGCCAACGTCGAAGTCGACTACAGCAAGTCCATCGACCTGATCGTAGTGACGCCGCCCGAACCTCACGATTCGTAGGCTCCACGGCGCCCACCGGCCCTACGGCACGAGCACGACCTTGCCGACGTTGCGCCGCTCGCTGAGCATCCGGTGGGCCTCGCCGGCTCTTGCGAAGGCGAAGTCGCCCGCGACGACCGGCGTGATCGTGCCGTCCTCGAGCAGCGCCCGCAGCGGCTCGATCCAGGGCCCGAGCGTCTCCCGGTCCTTCCACAGGCTGAGCATGTTCAGCCCGATCACGGCCTTGGATTCGGACATCTGTTTGATCAGGTTGAAGCGGGGCATCCGCACGACCGTCCCGAGCGCCGCGCGGAGGTTGCGTTTCTCACCCGAGAGCACCGCGGAGGCCCCGAAGGCGACAAGTCGTCCGCCGGGGCGCAGGAGCGAGTAGCTGCGCCGGAAGCTCCGGCCGCCGATCGCGTCCATGATGAGGTCGAACTTCGGCAGATCCCGCTCCCAGCCCGCGCGCGTGTAGTCGAGCGCGTGGTTCACGCCGAGCTCGCGAATCCGATCGTGCTTGCCCGGCGAGGCCGCGCCGTAGACCTCGGCGCCGTGGCGCTTGGCGATCTGCGTCGCCGCGATCCCCACACCGCCCGCGGCCGCGTGGATCAGCACCCGCTCGCCGCGCTGGAGGTTCCCGTAGCCGATCAGCCCCGCCCAGGCCGTCGCGTAGTTCACCGGGATCGCCGCCCCCTGCTCGAAGCTCAGCTCATCCGGCAGCGGGACCACGTCGCCCGCGGGCACGACCGCCTGGGAGGCGTAGCCGCCGAACATAGTCCCCGCCATCACCCGCTGTCCGTGCTCCAGGTCGCGCACGCCGTCTCCGAGCTCGAGGATCGTGCCCGCGACCTCGTAGCCGATCACGCACGGGGGCTTCGGGGCATCCGGGTAGACGCCCACGCGCGCCATCACGTCCGCGAAGTTCACCCCCGCCGCGGCCACCGAGATCCGGACCTCGCCCGGGCGCACCCGCGGATCGGGGCGCTCCTGCACCTGCAGCACCTCCGGCCCGCCGTGCTTGGTGATCAGGACCGCTCGCATCCGCGGTCAGCGTAGCCGATGCGTCGAGTTCTCAACGAACCGGGAGACGTCGCGCGATATCGATGATGGCTCGCTTCGAGTTATCCAGCGAATCGGAGGCGTCAGGCAGACAGCACGAGCTGCTCCGCTCGTTCGGGACGGGTACGCGGCATGACGGCTTCGCCCATACTCAGGCCGCCTTCCAGGAGCGGGGGAATCTCCTCGAAGGCCGACGCGGGACGCACCTCCGTGCCCTCCGCGCCTGGGGTGAGCAGGAAGACCTCGTCGAGACCGATGCCTTCGTCCTGAAGCAGGTCCGGTAGACTGCGTGCTGACCAGGATCTGCCTGCCGGTTCTCGTCTGCATCCGATTCAACATCGGCGGTATGTAGCGCACGACTCCCGGGTGAAGCGACAGCTCGGGCTCCTCCAGCAACAGCGGCCCCGCCCCATCGAGCACCGCCCAGAGCAGCCCGAGCAGTCGCAGGGTCCCGTCGGAGAAGTCGCTCTCCGACTGCCACGCGCCGTGCGGGCGCCAATGCTCATAGCTGCCGCGAAGGTGATGAATGCCTCGGACGTCCTGGGACATCTCGAGCTTCTGCAGCTGTGGGACGGCGACCTGGAGCGCCGCGAGGATCAGGCGCAGTCTCGACTTCTGGCGCTTCTCGGGAGTCGCGGCGATCTGCTCCAGGAAATCCCCTCCGAACGGGTCGTCTTTCTTTCCAACCGAACGCTCGGGCTCACGGATGAGCTGAGGGACGATGTGCAAATAACGGACACTGCGCAGGAAGTCCGCGATCTCTCGGAACTCCCGGTTCACGTTCACCTGCTCAAGAAAGGTCTGGCTCAAACGGGCCGGATCTTCCTCATCGGCTTTGTCTGGACGGTTCAGCCGGACCTTGTCTCCCTGTAATACTCGCTCACGCTTGAGAACGGGCCTGCGCTGAGAAGTCTGCCCGAAGCTCAATTCGTATCGCCAAGTAGGCTTGCCGACCTGCGTGCCGAGATGAACCGTCAGCTCTATATCCGGCTTGCTGCGCGCGGCCAGGCACCGCAGCGAGGAGACGCCCCCACGCCGCGTAACCGCATCCTCGAACCCCCCTCCCACCGCGACGATGTCGTGGAGGAACCTGACGGCGTCGAGGAGATTCGACTTGCCTGCGGCGTTCGGCCCGACCAGGAAGGTTCGCTTCTCCAAGTCGAGCTCCACCCCACGGAAGTTCCGCCAGTTGCGAAGCTCGAGTCGAGTGAGGCGTAGAGGCTGAGGATCGCCGGCCATCTCGCTAGCTTCGCATCATCTCATGCGAGCCAGCGGCGGGCCGACTCAGCCCAGCGCGACCGTGCGGCCGTCGACGAAGCCCTCGGAGGCGGCGATCTCCTGGACGACCTCCGCGGGGACGGGCGCGTCGGTCGTGACGACCATCGTGGCGAGGCCCGCCTCGGCCTCGCCCGCGCCGTCCGGGGTGTGCCCGACGGCGGCCGAGGAGATGTTCACGCCGCGGCGCCCGAAGATCGTTCCGACGCGGCCGATCATGCCGGGGAGGTCGGCGTAGCGGAAGACCGTCACGAACTGTGCGAGCTCGACCGTGAAGCGCCGGCCGTGGACCTCGACGAGGTGGGGCACGCGGTTCGGGCCGATGCTCGTTCCCGCGACGCTCACGCGCTCCCCGCCCGCGAGGACCTCGACGCGGATCAGCTCGTGGAAGTCCTGTGCCTCGGAGACCGCCTTGCTCTCCACGACGATCCCGCGCTCCTCGGCCATGCTTGGGGCGTTGACGAGGTTGACCTCCTCCTCGGTACGTCCCTGCAGCGCCCCGCGGATCACCGCGAGCGTCAACAGGCGCGTGTCGAACTCCGCGATCCGCCCCAGGAAGGCCGCCTCGATCCGCTCCACCGAGCTGCCCTCCGCGAGCTCCATCGCCAGGCGCCCGAGCCTCGTCGCGAGCGGCAGGAGGGGCCCGAGGGCCTCCATGTCCTCCGCGCCCACCGAGGGGATGTTCACCGCCGTCGATACCACGCCTCCGGTCAGCGCCGCGACGACCTGCTCGGCGCTCTGGTAGCCCGCGCGATCGGTCGCCTCGGCCGTCGAGGCCCCGAGGTGCGGGGTCACGATCACGTTCGAGTAGCCGAAGAGCGGATGCTCGGTGATCGGCTCTGAGGGGAACACGTCGAGCGCCGCCCCGCCGACCTTGCCGGAGTCGAGCGCCTCCTGCAACGCTGCTTCGTCGATCAGCCCGCCGCGCGCGACGTTCAAGATCCGCACGCCCTCGCGCATCTGCGCGAACGCCTTCGCGTTCAGCCAGTTCTGCGTCTCGGGCGTCTTGGGCAGGTGGATCGTGATGAAGTCCGCCTGCGCGTAGATCTCCTCGCTGTTCTGCGCCTTCTCCACGCCCAGCTCCCGGTAGCGCTCAGCGCTCACGTAGGGGTCGAACGCGAGCACCCGCATCCCGAAGGCCCGCGCGCGCGCGGCGACCAGCTGGCCGATCCGCCCGAAGCCGACGATCCCGAGCGTCTTCTCATAGAGCTCCACCCCGGAGAACTTCGAGCGCTCCCACTTCCCCGAGGTCAGCGACGCGTACGCCTGCGGAATGTTCCGCGCGAGCGCCAGCAGCAGCGCCATCGTGTGCTCCGCGGCCGTCACCACGTTCGACTGGGGCGCGTTGGCGACGATGATCCCCCGCTTCGTCGCCGCCTCAACGTCCACGTTGTCCACGCCCACGCCCGCCCGCCCGATCGCGCGCAGGCTCTCCGCGCGCGCGATCAGCTCCGCCGTCAGCTTCGTCGCCGAGCGGATCAGTATCCCGTGGTAGGCGCCGATCCGCTCCGCGAGCTCCTCATCGGACCACTCCACGCCCACGTCCACGTCGAAGTGCTCGCGCAGGAGCTCCACGCCGGAGTCCCCGATCTTCTCCTTCACCAGGACCCTCAGACGCTCACCTGCCTGTCCTTGCGGAGCAAGGGTGCCCGCATGGGTGCTCATGGGAACAACCTTTCCACGACCCAGTCGATGCACGCAGTCAGCGCTCGCACGTCCGCGGGCTCAACCGCCGGGAACATCCCGATCCGCAGCTGGTTGCGCCCGAGCTTCCGGTAGGGCTCCGTATCGACGATCCCGTTCGCCCGCAGGGTCTTCGCGACCGCCGCCGCGTCGACGCGCTCGTCGAAGTCGATCGTCCCCACCACCTGCGAGCGCTTGGCCGGATCGGCCACAAACGGCTGTGCGTACTCGCTTCGCTCCGCCCAGCCGTAGAGGTACCCGGAGGACTCCGCCGTGCGCGCCACGCACCACTCAAGCCCGCCGTTGTCGAGCATCCAGCGGAGCTGGTCGGCGAGCAGGAACAGCGTCGCGACGGCGGGCGTGTTGTAGGTCTGGTCCTTCACCGAGTTCTCCAGGGCCGTCTTCAGCGAGAGGAACTCCGGGATCCAGCGGGGCACCCGAGCGCCCGCCGTTCCCTCCGCGGCGGAACCGGCCGCCCCGGCGTCCGCGAGCGCCGCGATCCGCTCCTGCGCCGTGGGGCTCAAGAGCGCCAGCCACAGGCCCCCGTCAGAGGCGAAGCCCTTCTGGGGGGCGAAGTAGTAGGCGTCGGCCTGCGCGAGGTCGAGCGGGAGCCCGCCCGCGCCCGAGGTCGCGTCGATCAGCACCAGCGCCTCCCCCGCCTCCGCGGGCCGCACGACGGGGACCATCACGCCCGTCGAGGTCTCGTTCTGAGCCCACGCGATCGCGTCCGCCCCGGCCTCGCGGGCAGGCACGCCCACCGTCGCGGGGTCCGGCGCGTCGCCCACCTGCGCCTCGATCCGCACGGGGTCCTCCAGGAACGGCGCCCCCGCCGCGACCTGCGCGAACTTCTGCGAGAACTCCCCGTAGGTCAGGTGCAGCGAGCGCTTCTCGATCAACCCGCACGCCGCCGCGTCCCAGAAGGCCGTCGCGCCACCGTTTCCGACTGCGACCTCGTAGCCCTCCGGCGCCGCAAACAGATCCCGCAGCCCCGCACGGATCTCGCCGACAAGCTGCTTCACCGGCGCCTGGCGGTGGGAGGTGCCCATCACCGCCGCCCCCTCGCCCGCCAGACGCGCGAGCGCCTGCGGACGAACCTTCGACGGGCCGCACCCGAAGCGCCCGTCGACCGGCTTCAGCTCGGGGGGGATCTCGAGCGGGGTCTGCGATCTCTCTTCGGTCGGTGAGCTCTGCGTCATGGGCTTCCTCGCTTCTACTCTCGAGCGGCGAACTCGAGGTTGTGAACGGTCTGAGGTGCCCAGGCGCGCGGCGATAAGACCACCCGTCGCTTCCCGATCGTGAACTCGATCCGAGCGCCAGTCGCGACGGATCGTGGAGTCTAGCGGACGAGGACCTCTCGCCCACAGATAGTCGCGCTCCACCCCTCTCCCAGGCGAGTCGGCGCGACGCCCGCGGGGGGCTCGGGGGCGAGCAGGCAGTACTCGGGGGCCGGGCCGAGGACGAGCTGGCGACGCCAGAGGCTCGAGCGCGCGGGGTCCATGCCGTCGCCGAGCAGCTCCCCGAGCTCGCCCCGCTCGGCTCCCGGGGGACGTGCGACCCAGATCGCCAGCTGCGCCTCGTCGAGGCTCGCGTGGCCCTCCAAGAGGCCGTAGAGGCCGCCCGCGCCCGCGCCGAAGCGGCGGGCGACCTCGTCGTGGGCGGTGCGGTGGCCGTGCGCGACCGCCGCGACGTTCAGCACCCCGAGGGCCGCGTAGTCGTCGAGCAGGTACCAGTCCTCGTATCCGGCGCCGTCCTCCGCGCCAAGCGGGTCGCTGTCGGTGCCCGGCGGGCTGTCCTCAGCGGGTTCGCGGGCAAGACCGGGAGACCGGGTCCACGGGAGCTCGCCCACCCGGTACGCCGCCGATCCCCTGAAGCCCGCCGGGGGCGTGTGCCGCAGGGAGCCGTGAAAGCGCTCGATCAGCCCGCTCGTAGGTCGCCCGATCGACGCCCTCGGCGGGACGGTGCCATAAGAGGTAGGCGAGCACCGCCGCGCGCCCCCGCTCAGAAGGACGTTTTGATCCAGCCCATGTGGGAGCGGAGCTCCGCGCCCACGTGCTCGACCTGGGAGTCGGCCTGCTCGGCGCGCATCCGCTTGAAGTTCTCCTGGCCCGCGCGGTTCTCCGCGATCCACTCGCGCGCGAAGTCCCCGGACTGGATCTCCTTCAGGATCTCGCGCATCGCCGCGCGGGTCTCCTCGGTGATCACGCGCTTGCCGCGCGTGTAGTCGCCGTACTCGGCGGTGTTGGAGATCGAGTAGCGCATCCCCGCGAGGCCCTTCTCGTACATCAGGTCCGCGATCAGCTTCAGCTCGTGCAGGCACTCGAAGTAGGCCATCTCCGGGTCGTACCCCGCCTCCACGAGCGTCTGGAAGCCCGCCTGGACGAGCTCCGAGGCGCCCCCGCAGAGGACCGCCTGCTCGCCGAAGAGGTCCGTCTCGGTCTCGTCCTTGAAGGTCGTCTCGATCACCCCGCCCCGCGTGCAGCCGATCCCCTTCGCGTAGGCCAGCGCAAGCGCCCGCGCGTTGCCCGTGGCGTCCTGCGCGACCGCTATCAGACCCGGAACGCCGGAGCCCTCCGTGTACTGGCGGCGCACCAGGTGTCCCGGGCCCTTCGGCGCCACCATCCCCACATCCACCCCGGAGGGCGGAGTGACCTCGCCATAGTGGATCGAAAATCCATGCCCGAAGAGGAGCATGTTCCCCTCCGCGATCCCATCGCGCACCTGCTCCTCCCACACCCGTCGATGCAGCTCATCCGGCGCCAGGATCACCACCAGGTCCCCCCGGCTCGCCGCCTCCACCACCGGCAGCACCTCGAGGCCGTTCTCGCGCGCCGCCGCCACAGACGAGGAGTCCTCGCGCAGGCCTACCACCACGTCCACCCCCGAGTCCCGCAGGTTCAGCGCGTGCGCGTGCCCCTGGGAGCCGTAGCCGATGATCGCCACCGTCTTGCCCGCCCGCCCCCCGGACCCCCCGTCGCGGGGGGCAGGCGGGGGAGCGAGGAGAGTGAGGTCCGCGTCGTCGTCGTAGAGCATGAGCGCGCAGGCTACAGGTTGGCGCCCGCCCGCGCCAGGAGCGGACCCGCGAGGGCGCCCTGG
Source organism: Solirubrobacteraceae bacterium (assembly GCA_035940155.1). GTDB lineage: Bacteria > Actinomycetota > Thermoleophilia > Solirubrobacterales > Solirubrobacteraceae > Palsa-744. The sequence goes on from DASZFE010000034.1 coordinate 8,824, forward strand.
GGCGTTGGGGCGCGCTCAGGCGCTGGCGGCGGCCACCAGCGAGCGGCCGGGGATCCGGAGCGTGCCGTCCGTGGCCGTGTAGGGCTCGAGGCGCCGGGCGACGGCGGCGGCGATCTCCGCGACCTCCTCCTCGGAGCGTCCCATCACCGCGTCGTGCGTGACCCGCGAGAGGTCGAGGGTCGTCTCCCAGAAGTCCCCGAAGCCCTCGTGCCGGCGTTCCACCTCCACGACCTCCACGCTCACCTCCGCGAAGCCCGCGCGTTCCAGCAGCGCCCGCACCCGCGCGGCGTCGCCCATCGCGAACGGGCCCGGCCCGCCGTCGGGGCCCGCCACCAGGCCCCGCTCGCGCAGCTCCAGCGCCGGGTGCAGCGCCCAGGGGTTGCGCTCCAGGGCGTCCCACACCGCCAGCGCCAGCCGCCCCCCCGGGCGCAGCACCCGCCGCGTCTCCGAGAGCGCCGTCGCCGGGTCCGCCATCAGCATGTACCCCCAGCGACACAGCACCGCGTCCACGCTCGCCACCGGCAGGTCGATCCATTCGGCGTTCACCACTTGGAACTCCACGTTCGTCAGCCCCAGCTCGATCGAGCGCTCGCGCGCGCCCTCGAGCATCGCGTCCGCCTGGTCGCTCGTGACCACCCCCCCTGTCGGCGCCACCAGCTCCGCCGCCATGAAGCCCGTCTCCCCCAGCCCCGCCGCCAGCTCCAGCACCCGCTGCCCCGGCCGCGCGTGGATCGCCCCCACCATCCACTCCGACACCGGCGCCCCGAAGTCGCGGATCTGCCCCTGCCGGCGCGTCCAGCCCGTCGCCGCCTCCTGCCAGGCCGCCGCGCTCCGCCGCCGGTGCTCCTCCGCCGCCCCCGCCGCGAGCTCCCCCGCGCTCTCGAGAGGCTCCCCCGCGCCCCCCGCGCCGCTCATCCGATCTCCCGCCGCAACAGCTTCCCCGAGCTCGTCCGCGGGAGCGGCCCGCCGACGAGCTCCACGCGCTTGGGGACCTTGTAGGGCGCGAGGCGCTCCGCGCAGTGCGCGCGCAGGGCCTCCGCGTCGACGCTCACGCCAGGGCGCGCGACGACGACGGCGCTCACCGCCTCGCCCCAGCGCTCGTCCGGGCGGCCCACCACCGCCGCCTCCAGCACCCCCGGGTGCTCTTCGAGCACCCCCTCCACCTCCGCGGGCGCGACGTTCTCTCCTCCGCTGATGATCGTGTCCGCCTTGCGTCCGGTTACGTGCAGATGACCCCTCTCGTCCACTCTACCCTCATCGCCCGTCCGCAGCCACCCGTCCTCCCCCACGCTCCCCGGCGCGATCGTCGGGCCCGCCAGCAGGATCTCCCCGCTCAACTCCCCGGCCCCGTTGCGCCGGGCATCGGGCCGCTCGATCCGCAGGCGCGTGCAGAAGAGCGGCGGACCGGCCGTCGCCGGGCGGTCCCCGCCGCCAGGCCCCGGACGCTCGAGCTCTGCGAGCGGGGTCGTGGTGACCTGGGAGGAGGCCTCCGTGAGGCCGTAGGTCAGGCTCACAGGCACCCCCGCCGCGTGGGCGCGCTCGCGGAGAGCGACGGGCACCGGGCCGCCCCCGGTCAGCGCGCAGCGCAGCGTCGGCGGGTTCTCCAGGCCCGCGTCGAGGAGGCGCGCGAGGGTGTTCGCGACTACGCTCACCACCGTTACGCCCTCCTCGTGCAGGGCCGCCAAGGCGCGGTCGGTCTCGAAGCGCTCGTGGACGACCGCCGTCGTCCCGTAGATCGCGCTGCGGATCAGGATCGAGAGGCCCCCGACGTGGGAGAGGGGCAGCGCGCAGAGCCAGCGCTCGCCCGGGTCCACCCCGAGCGCGACCCCCGAGCCCAGGGCGCTCCAGAGGAGGTTCCCGTAGGTCAGCTCCACCGGGCGGGGCGCGGAGGTGGTGCCGGAGGTGTGGATCACCACCGCCGGGGCCTCCGTGTCGTGGCGAGCCCCCTCGGGGAGCATCCCCCCGCGCATGATCCCCCCGCGCTTCCCCCCCCGCCGCGGGTCGAGCGCCAGGGGCTCCGTCACGCGCACCGCGGCCCCCGCGCAGAGAGGCTCGCGCTCACGCTCGGAAAGGCGGAGGTCGATCGGGACGGCGACGGCGCCGAGGAGCAGGCAGGCGTGAAGGGCCTGCGCGAAGGGGAGCCCGGGCGGGAGCTCGATCGCGACACGCTCCCCGGGGGCGGCCCCGCGGGCGGCGAGCTCGGCGGCGCCGAGGCGGGCGTCTTGCAGGAGCTGCGCGTAGGAGCGCCCGCCCTGGGGGGTCTCGATCGCGGCCGTCCGGGGCGCATGGGACGCGGCGCGCTCGAGCCAAGCGTCGAGGAGCATCGCCCACAGGCTAGCCTTCCCGGTCCATGCCCACGACCTGGACACCCGCGGGGGAGTACACGGACATCCGCTACGAGAAGTCCGCGGAGCCGGACCCCTCCCCCGGAGGGCACGCGGCGAGGATCGCGAAGATCACGATCGACCGGCCCGAGGTGCGCAACGCCTTCCGCCCACGGACGATCGTCGAGATATCCAGGGCGCTGGAGGACGCGCGCGAGGACACGGAGGTCGGGGCGATCATCCTCACGGGCGAGGGGCCGCTGGCGTTCTGCTCCGGGGGGGACCAGCGCGTGCGCGGGGACTCGGGGTATCTCTCGGAGGACGCGGCGGGCAAGGCGGGCGTGGGGCGCTTTCACGTGACCGACCTGCACGTGCAGATCCGCCGGCTGCCGAAGCCGGTCGTGGCGATGGTCGCGGGCTACGCGATCGGGGGGGGTCATGTTCTCCACCTGGTGTGCGATCTGACGATCGCCGCCGAGAACGCGCGCTTCGGGCAGACGGGCCCGCGCGTGGGCTCGTTCGACGGCGGCTTCGGGGCGGGCCTGCTCGCGAACGTCGTCGGGCCGAAGAAGGCGAAGGAGATCTGGTTCCTCTGCCGCCAGTACGACGCGCAGGAGGCCCTGCGGATGGGGCTCGTCAACACGGTCGTCCCGCTCGAGCGCCTGGAGGAGGAGACGGTGCGGTGGTGCCGGGAGATGCTCGCCCTCTCGCCCTTCTCGCTGCGCCTGTTGAAGGCGAGCTTCAACGCGGCCGAGGACGGCCTCGCGGGCATCCAGCAGCTCGCCCACGACGCGAACCTCCTCTTCTACATGAGCGAGGAGGCCCAGGAGGGCCGCGAGGCCTACAAGGAGAAGCGCACCCCCGACTTCTCGCGCTTCCCCCGGCGGGCCTGAGCGGATGGGGGGCATGGGGTGCCCGTCGAGATGACGGCCGTGGGGGCGACGCACGCCGGCCCGGTGGGCTCGGAGCGTCCGAGCGCGCTGCGCATCTGGGTGATGGCGGCGCGCATTCGCACGCTGCCGGCGGCCGTGGCGCCGGTGCTGGTCGGGACCTCCCTGGCGCTCGGCGCGGGGCACTTCCGCCCGCTGGCCTTCGTGGCGGCGCTGCTGGGGGCGATCTTCATCCAGGTCGGGACGAACCTCTCCAACGACTACTCCGACGCGCGTCGGGGCGCGGACGCCGAGGACCGTCTCGGGCCCGTTCGCGTGACCGCCGGGGGTCTGGTGCCGCCCAAACAGGTGCTCGTGGCGACCTGGGTGACCTTCGGTCTCGCGGTCCTCTGCGGGGTCTACCTCGTGGCGGTCGCGGGCTGGGAGCTGATCGCGGTCGGCGCGGCGTCGATCCTCGCGGGCGTCCTCTACACGGGCGGCCCGCGCCCCTACGGCTACGAAGGGCTCGGGGAGGTCTTCGTGTTCCTCTTCTTCGGGATCGTGGCGGTCGTGGGCTCCTACTTCGTCCAGGTCCAGGAACTGCCCTGGGAGCCGTTCGTCTGCGCGGTCCCAGTCGGTCTACTGGCGAGCGCGATCCTGGTGGTGAACAACGTCCGCGATATAGATACCGATCGCCGTGCGGGCAAGCGAACGCTGGCGGTGCGTCTCGGGCGACCGCGGACGCGCGTCCTCTATACGGAGATGGTCCTCCTGGCCTTCATCTCCGCTCCCCTCCCCTGGGTGCTCGGCTCGATGAGCGCCTGGCTGTTGCTCTGCTGGGTCACGGCGCCCCTCGCGCTGAGGCTCGTGCGCGTCGTGCGCACCCGTGTGGACGGCCCCGCGCTGAACGGCGCCCTCGCCGGGACCGGCGCGCTGCAGCTCTGCTTCTGCGTCCTGTACGCCGCCGGGATCCTCGCGAGCGGGGGGATCGGCTCGTGAGCCGGGACCGCCACACGGGCGTCGCCGCGCGATGCAGCTGACGTTTCAGCGGCGCACCCTGCGCCTCGCCCAGCCCCTGGAGACCTCCTACGGCACGGTGCGCGAGCGCGAGCTGATCGAGGTCACGATCGTCGACGAGGACGGCGTGAGCGGCCACGGCGAGGCGGCGCCCCTAGAGCCCTACGACGGCGTCTCCATCGAGCGCGTCGAGCGCGCCCTGGAGCGCTACCGCCCGGTCCT
>DASZFE010000035.1:0-2214 GCA_035940155.1 Solirubrobacteraceae bacterium
GCGGTGCGCCTCTACCGCCGCGCCGACCGCGCGAGCGCTCTGCGGCTCTACCTCTACTCCCTCGCCTACCTCGCGCTTCTCTTCTGCTCGATGGTCGCGGACGTCAAGCTCTGAGGCGAGGCCCCGGTCGCGGACACGAAGTTGTAAGCTTTTGGCGTTATGAATAGGCGGCTGGCCAACAAGAACATCCGCACCGGGCTGATCCTCGCGGGGATCTGCGCCTTCATGTTCGGGATCACCTACCTCGTCGCCGCGATCTACCTCTCATGAGCCCGCTCGACCCTGAGGTCCCGCCGACCGGCGAAGAGATCTACCTGCCCGGCCCGAGCCTCCTGCCGCTTTTCACGACCGTCGGCGTGACCCTCGCGATCGTCGGCATCACGATCAGCCCCGTCCTGCTCGTCGGCGGCGCCCTCCTCACCCTCGTCTGCGTCGTGCGCTGGATCGCCGAGACCCGCCACGAGATCGACGCGCTCCCGCTCGATTAGAGGACTCTCGGCGCCTCACGCGGCCGCGCTCAGGCGACCGCGGGCACCGGGCAGGTCGCCCCGTCCTCGGTCCAGCAGCGCACGATGTCGCGCACGGAGATGATCCCAACCGTCTCGCCCCGGTCGAGCACGGCGAGGTGCCGGAAGCCCCCGCGGACCATCGCCGCCGCGGCCTCCTCCATCGACCACTCGGGCTCCGCGAAGACCACGTCCCGCGTGAGGTGCTCGGAGACCAGCTCCCCGTCGGGGTCCTCCCCGGCCCCGATCGAGCGCAGGATGTCGCGCTCGGTGAGGATCCCCGGCCCGTGCCCGTCCGGGTCGAGCACGAGCGCCGCCCCCACGCGCCGCTCGGACATCAGGCGCGCGGCCTCGCGCAGCGTGTGCCCGGGACCCACAGACAAGACCATTGAGCTCATTCCCTCGCGTACCTGCACAGACGGCTCCTTTCCCTGCCCCGCCGCCCATCCGACGGGTACTTGCAACGATTGTCTCAATCTAGCGCGAGCGGGGCCACAGGTCAAGAGTGCCCGTTCGCCCGCCCGTGCAAAGTCGCGCCGCCCGGGCCGCCCGCGTCGCGCCGCCCGGCCTCCATGCATCTCCGCGAGGCAATAGGATTCCGCGCTCGAATGTTCGGCAGGGCCTCAAACAACCTCGATGGGCGCGCTCCCGCGCGCACGGGAGCCTCGGACAATGTCTAGGCGACCGATAGCCATCGCGGTCGTCGCCGCGGTGCTCGCGACGGCCCTGGGGATCGTGCTGAGCTACGTGATCCACTGGTTCCCCGCCCAGGCCTCGACCCAGGCGCACAACACCGACACGCTCTACCACGTGCTCGTGATCGCCTCGATCCCGATCTTCGTGCTCGTCACGACCGTCGTCCTCTTCTCCGTCTGGCAGTTCCGCATGAAGCCCGGCCAGGAGCTCGAAGATGGCCCGCCGATCCACGGGAATACGCGCCTGGAGGTCTTCTGGACGGCGATCCCGACCGCGATCCTGCTCGCGCTCGTCTCCTACTCCTTCGTGATCCTCCACGACAACGAAAAGAAGCCCAGCGGGCCGGAGATCCAGATCGGCGTCACCGGCCAGCAGTTCGCGTGGAGCTACGAATACCCCTCATCGCTGACCGGCGGGGCGCCGCTGCAGAGCAGCCAGCTCTACGTCCCCGAGGGGACCTCGGTCTACTTCAACATTCACAGCAAGGACGTGATCCACGCCTTCTGGATCCCCGCCTTCCGCTTACAGATCGACGCCGTCCCGGGGATCACGACCCACTACCGCGCGACGCCCGATCGGCTCGGCACCTACCCAGTCGTCTGCAACCTCCTCTGCGGCGCCGGACACGCGCTGATGCGCTCGGAAATCCACGTCGTGCCCCCCGAACAGTTTCAGGCATGGCTCAAGCGCGAGATCAGCGCCACGCCGGGAGTAAAGTAAGCGCCCCATGAGACTCCAGGGAGGACACCCATGATCGCCAAGCTCCGCGCCCCGGGCTTCTACCGGGGCGGGATCGGAATCGTGCTCGGAGTGCTCTTCTCGTTCGGGCTGACCTGGCTCGTGCGCATGTCCACGGGCCACGCCACCTTCCACCACTACATCGACGCGAACGCGATCCTGACCGTCTCGCTGCTCGCCTCGCCGCTCTTCTTCCTGATCGGCTTCGGAGGCTTCGACTACTGGTTCTACTGGGCCTCCGGGCGCCCGACGCGCCCCGAGGACCACTCCGGCC
>DASZFE010000036.1:0-6010 GCA_035940155.1 Solirubrobacteraceae bacterium
GGACTCTCCCCATTCACGGCCGAACCCCCTCCCGCGCGAGGTCTAGTCCCTCCACGCTCCCGAGCAGCTCCCCGACGAGGTAGACCGAGCCCGTGGCGAGCACCGCGCCGTCCCGATCGGAGGCCCACGCGCGCGCGGCCCGGAGCGCGAGAACCGGGTCGGGCTCGCAGAGGGCCTCCTCGAAGCCCTGCTGGCGTGCGAGTGAGAGGAGCGCGGGGGGTGGCAGCGCGCGCGCGCCGGGCGGCGCCGTGAACCAGGCGCGCTCGCAGAGGGGGAGCAGTGTCCCGAGGATGCCGGCGGCGTCCTTGTCCTCGAGCACCCCGAGCACGAGCCCGAGGGGCCGCCCGCCAAGGACTCCGGGAAGGGAACGCGCGAGGGCGAGCGCCGCGTCCGGGTTGTGCGCCCCGTCGAGCACCGTCAGGGGCTCCCCGGGAAGGATCTCCATGCGCCCCGAGACCGCGGTCGAGCGCGCGGCCTGGGCCACCGCCTCGGGCGACTCCTCGATGCCGGTCGCGGCGAGGTGCGCACCCGCGGCGAGGCGCGCGAGGGCGAAGTTCCGGCGCTGGAAGTCCCCGCGGGCGAGCAGCGGCTCGGCCGTGTCCCACTCCGGGGTCGCCTGCGGCGCGGGGGGGCCGTCGCGCCCGAGGGTCTCGCGCACGGCGCCCTCGTGCCCCGAGGCGCCGACCTGCAAGATCCGCGCCTCACGCTCCCGCGCGACCTCCCGGGCCACGGCGAGGGCGTCCGGGTGCAGGTCGGCGCCCAGCGCGAGCGTGCCCGCGGGGCGGACCACCGCGAGCTTCTCCGCGGCGATGTCCGCGACGGTCGGCCCGAGCCAGCGGGTGTGCTCGAGGCCGACGTTCGTGAGAACCGTCACGCGCGGGTCGATCACGCTCGTCGCGTCGTAGCGCCCCCCGAGCCCGGCCTCGATCACCGCGACCTCGACCCCGCGCTCGGCGAGCTCCCAGAAGGCGGCCGCGGTCAGGAGCTCGAACTGGGTCACGTGGTCGTCGGCGGCGAGCGTCCGGTTCACGCGCTCGGCCGCCCAGGCCGCGCGCGCGACCGCCGCCGCGAAGGCCCCCATCGAGAGGTCCCGCTCGGCGACCTGGACGCGCTCGGTGTAGGAGACGAGGTGCGGTGAGGTGTAGGAGCCCGTGCGCAGCCCGTGGCGCTGCAGGATCGCCGCGGTCATCCGCGTCGTGGAGGTCTTCCCGTTCGTCCCGAGGACGTGGATCGAGTCAAAGCGCCGCTCGGGGGAGCGCAGCGCGGTCATCATGCGCCGCATCCGGTCCAGCCCGAAGCGCATCCCGAATAGCTCCAGGGAGCGCAGGTGACGCTCGGCGCGCTCGCCCGACCAGGCCGAGGGGCGCCCCGGCCCGCTCACCCCGGACCCGCTCATCGATGGCCCCCCGACCCGCTCACAGCTCCTCGAGCTCCCGTTCCAGCCGCGCGAGCTTCTCGCGTTCGCCCGCCACGATCGCCTCCGGGGCCTTCTCGGCGAAGCCGGGGTTGGCGAGCTTCCCCCGGACTCGCCCGATCTCGCCCTCGAGCTTCTCGCGCGCCTGTCCGCGACGCCGCTCGGCGGCCTCCAGGTCGAGGCCCCCCGCGGAGAGCACCTCGACGGCGCCGCCGGGGATCGCGAGCGTGGCGACGGGCTCGGGCGCAGGCGTAGCCCCGGGGGCGGGAGCGGCCGTGGCGCCGGGGGCGGGAGCGGCCGTGGCGCCGGGGGCGGGCGTGGCCCCGGGCGCCCCGCTGCCGAGGTCCAGGCGGGCGAGGCGGGCGATCGACGCGCCCGTCTCCCCGTAGCCATCCGCCCGCAGGCGCGCGGGGACGGTCAGGCCGGGGCGGGCCCCGACGCTGTCGCGCCAGCCCCGGATGAGGGTGACGGCCTCGATCGTCCGCCCCAGGACCTCCTCGGCCTCGGGGTCGATCAGGGCCTCCTCGACCCGCGGAAGACGTGCGCCCGCAAGGAGAGACCCGGAGGGCTCCAGGTACGACCAGAGCTCCTCGGTCACGAACGGAATCAGAGGGTGCGCAAGCGCGACGGTCTCGCGCAGGACGTGCAGGAGGGTCGCCGCGAGCGCGCGTCGATCCCCCTCGGCGCCGACCGGCTCCTCGGTGGCGAGGCGGTGCTTGACGAGCTCCACGTACCAGTCGCAGAGCTCCCCGTAGACGAAGTCGTAGAGCCCGAGCGCCGCGTGGGAGAGCTCGTAGCTCTCGACCCGCGCCGCCGTGGAGGCCTTCACGCGCTGCAGACGCGAGAGAATCCAACGATCCTCGATCGTCTGTGGTCTCGGGGCCGGAACGATTCCCCCCGGGTCCACCCCCGGCAGGTCCGCTATCCGCAGCAGCGCGAAGCGCGCCGCGTTGAAGAGCTTGTTCGCGAGCGCCTGCCCCTGCTGGATCTTCTCCGCCGAGTAGCGCACGTCCTGGGAGGAGGACATCGCCAGCAGCCCGAAGCGCACCGCGTCCGCGCCGTGGCGGTCGATCTCCTCCAGGGGATCGATCCCCGTCCCCAGCGACTTCGACATCCGCCGCCCGTCCGGGGCCTGGATCACCGAGTGGATGTACACGTCCCTGAAGGGCGCCTCCCCCACGAAGCGCAGCCCCATCATGATCATCCGCGCCACCCACAGGAAGAGGATGTCCCGCGCCGTGGAGAGCACGTCGGTGGGGTAGAACGCCCGCAGCTCGGGCGTCCTCTCCGGCCAGCCGAGCGTAGCGAAGGGCCAGAGCGCCGAGGAGAACCAGGTGTCCAGGACGTCCTCGTCCTGACGGAGCTCCCCGCCGCAGACCCTGCAGCGCTCGGGGGCCTCCTCGGCGACGTGTTCCTCCTGGCAGGTCAGGCAGTAGTAGACCGGCAGGCGGTGCCCCCACCAGAGCTGGCGGGAGATGCACCACGGGCGGATCCTCTCCATCCAGTCCAGGTAGACGCGCTCGTGGTTGGGCGGGACGATCCGCACGCGCCCCTCCCGCACCGCCCTCACCGCGGGCTCCGCCAGGCCGTCCATCCGCATGAACCACTGCAGCGAGATCAGCGGCTCGATCCGCTGCCCCGAGCGGTGCGAGTAGGGGACTTCGTGCTCGTAGGGCTCCTCCGAGACGATCCGCCCCTCCCCGCGCAGCGCCGCCACCACCGCCCCCCGCGCCTCCATCACGCTCAGCCCCGCGAAGCGCTCCCCCGCCTCCGAGGTCATCCGCCCGTCCTCCCCGATCACCGACACCTGGTCGAGCTCGTGGCGGCGGCCGATCTCGAAGTCGTTCGGGTCGTGCGCCGGGGTCACCTTCAGCTGGCCCGTCCCGAAGTCCATCTTCACGTACTCGTCCGCGATGATCGGCAGCCGGCGCCCCACGAGGGGCAGGATCGCGGCGCGCCCGACGAGGTCCCGGTAGCGTTCGTCCTCGGGGTTCACCGCGACGGCGGTGTCGCCGAGCATCGTCTCCGGGCGCACCGTCGCGATCGTCACGCTCCCCCCGCCCCCTCCCCCGTCCCCGCCCTCCAGGTCGTAGCGGATCGAGTACAGCGTGTCCGTCTCCCGGCGCTCCTCCACCTCCAGGTCAGAGATCGCCGAGCGGCTCCCCGGGTCCCAGTTGACGATGTACCGGTCCCGGTAGATCAGCCCCTCCTCGAAGAGCTCCACGAAGACCCTCAGGACCGCCCGGTGGTAGCCCTCGTCGAGCGTGAAGCGCTCCTCCGAGTAGTCGCACGAGGCCCCCAGGCGCTTGAACTGCTCGACGATCGTGTGCCCGTAGTGCTCGCGCCACTCCCACACCCGCGCCACGAACGCCTCCCGCCCGAGCTCCTGGCGGCTCGTCCCCTCCGCCCGCAGCGCCTTCTCCACCTGCGCCTGCGTGGCGATCCCCGCGTGATCGGTCCCCAGGATCCACTTCGTTCGCCGGGTGGGCGGGCCGCTCATCCGGTGGTGGCGGATGAGGACGTCCTGGATCGACCCGTTCAGCGCGTGCCCCATGTGCAGCGAGCCCGTCACGTTCGGGGGCGGGATCGCGATCGAGTAGTTCTCCCGAGCCTCCCCCTCCGGCTCCGGGTGAAAGAGCCCGCTCTGCAGCCACCGCTCCGTGATCCGCGGCTCGGCCTCGGCGGGCTCGAAGCGGGTTCTCTCGCGCAGCTCCTCGATCCGGTCGCTCATGCGAGCCGGAGTCTACGCGCCGCTCAGTTCGCGATGCCGCCGAAGACCGCGTAGCGGTGCAGCATCCTCCAGTAGGGCAGCGCGTTGCCCTCGGTCACGATCTCGCTCCCCGCGGGCGCCTCGACACGCAGACGCTCCGCGAGCGCCGCCGCGTCGTCCTCGTCCTCGGCCCCCACAAAGAGGTGCCGCCAGCGCTGGGCGACGGGGATGCCCTCGCCCTGCAGGCGCTCCGCGAAGTCCCGCGCATCGTGGTGGCTCGGGAGCGTCACGCGCACCTCCCACTCGGGGAAGCCCGCCGCGCGGGACTCCTCGATCTCCTGCTGCTCCAAGCGCGCGTGCTCGGCGGCACGCTCCTCCTCGCTCGAGGGAAGCGGCACGGCGGCATCCTCCCAGCGCTCCTCCAGGGGGTGCCAGCGCCAGAGGGTGATCGCACCCTCCATCCCCTGCTCGTGCATCGCCCGCTCGACCGCGCCCTGCGCGCTCTGCGCCGAGGTCAGGGAGTCAGCGTAGAGGAAGACGTGGTCCCCCTCGTGCGTCACCGCCAGGCGGCCGAGATCCTCGTGCCCCTCACCGTCGGGTTCGATCGCCCGCAAGGCGCTCATCAGCTCCTTCGGGGTCTGCACTTCGACGCGTACGCGGAACTCGTCGTGCATCGGGACGGCGATGCCCTACGCCGATTCCTCGCGCAGGCGCACCGCGCGGCGGGGCTTCTCGGCGGGGGCGGCCTCGGTGACGAGGGTCGGGGTGAGGCCCTTTTCGACGGTCTCCTTCGTGACGACGCACTTGCGCACGTCGCGGCGGGAGGGGAGCTCGAACTGGACCTCGAGGAGGATCTCCTCCATGATCGAGCGCAGCCCCCGGGCGCCCGTTTCGCGCTCGAGGCCCTTCTCGGCGATCGCCGGGAGGGAGTCCTCGGCGAAGACGAGCTCGATGCCGTCGAAGGAGAAGAAGCGCTGGAACTGCTTCACGAGCGCGTTCCGGGGCTCGGTGAGGATCGAGACGAGATCCTCACGCCGGAGCTGGTGGACCGCGGAGGTCACGGGGAGGCGGCCGATGAACTCGGGGATCAGGCCGTATTCGATCAGGTCCTCGGGGAGGCAGTGCTCGAAGATCTCCCCCGCGTCGCGCTCGATGCGACTCTCGATCGAGGCCGCGAAGCCGACGCCCTTGTGGCCGATGCGCCGCTCGATCACCTTGTCGAGGTTCGCGAAGGCCCCGCCGCAGATGAAGAGGATGTTCGTCGTGTCGATCGAGAGGAACTCCTGGTGGGGATGCTTGCGCCCGCCCTGCGGGGGCACCGCGGCGCTCGTGCCCTCGAGGATCTTCAACAGCGCCTGCTGGACGCCTTCGCCGGAGACGTCCCGCGTGATCGAGGGGCTCTCGGCCTTGCGGGCGATCTTGTCGACCTCGTCGATGTAGATGATCCCCGTCTCGGCCTTCTTGACGTCGAAGTCCGCGGCCTGGATGAGCTTGAGGAGGATGTTCTCGACGTCCTCCCCGACGTACCCGGCCTCCGTAAGGGCCGTCGCGTCGGCGATCGCAAAGGGGACGTTCAGGATCCGCGCGAGGGTCTGCGCCAGCAGCGTCTTCCCGCAGCCCGTCGGGCCGAGGAGGAGGATGTTCGACTTCTGCAGCTCGATCTCGCTCTCGCCCGTCTGCATCATCTGGACGCGCTTGTAGTGGTTGTAGACCGCCACCGAGAGCGTCCGCTTGGAGGTCTCCTGGCCGACGACGTATTCGTCGAGCACGTCGTAGATCTCCCGGGGCTTGGGGAGGTGGTCGAGATCGAAGGAGGGCGGCGCGGAGAACTCTTCGTCGATGATCTCGTTACAGAGGTCGATGCACTCGTCGCAGATGTAGACGCC
>DASZFE010000037.1:0-2238 GCA_035940155.1 Solirubrobacteraceae bacterium
CGAGATCGTGTGCGAGCCGATGCTCGACTATGGCTCTACCGCCGCGAAGTGGACCGTGGTCGATACCGGCACCGAGGGCAGCTGCGCCGTGGACTGCAAGTCCGATATCGCCGAGGAGCTGGATGCTACCGACGGGCACACTGCATTTCGTCTGTTCAGCGACATCCGCCTGGGCATCGAGGGCAACCGAACACACGGTCGCCACACGATGAGCGAGGGCGAGAAGCGCTTCTGTGCGCTCTCCTGGACGGAGGGGCTGCGCGGGCCGCGAACGGCCGAGCGGGCGCATGCGCACCTGGAGCGCGCGAGCCACTTCTGGCGGACGTGGCTCGCCGAAGGGGCCTACCCGGATCATCCGTGGCGCTTTCACCTCCAGCGCTCGGCGCTCGCGCTGAAGGGACTGACGTTCATGCCGACCGGGGCGCTCCTCGCTGCGCCGACGACCTCGCTCCCGGAGACCCCACGAGGCTCGCGCAACTGGGACTACCGCTACTGCTGGATGCGCGATGCGTCCTTCACGCTCTGGGGCCTGCACGCGCTCGGTCTGGACTGGGAGGCGGACGACTTCGTCCAGTACGTCGCGGACCTCGAGCGCAACGAGGATGGGTCGCTGCAGATCATGTACGGGATCAAGGGTCAGAAGGATCTCGTGGAGTCCACGGTGGATCACCTGAAGGGGTACGAGAACGCCAGCCCGGTGCGGATCGGCAACGGCGCGTACGACCAGCGTCAGAACGACGTCTACGGCGCGGTGCTCGACTCTGTCTACCTGCACTCAAAGCAGCGCGACCACATCCCCGAGCGGCTCTGGCCGGTCCTCGTCGACCAGGTCCGCTGCGCTGCGAGGGTATGGCGGGAACCCGATCAGGGCATCTGGGAGGCACGCGGAGAGCCCCGCCACTACGTGTCCTCGAAGCTGATGTGCTGGGTGGCGCTGGATCGGGGAGCGCGACTGGCGGAACGGCGCGGGGAGGAGGAGCTCGCCGGCGAATGGCAGTCGATCGCGGATGAGATCCGCGCGGAGATCCTCGACCGCGGGGTCGACCAACGCGGGGTCTTCCGTCAGCACTACGACACCGACGCCCTCGACGCGTCGAATCTCCTCGTTCCCCTCGTGCGCTTCCTCCCGCCCGAGGACGAGCGCGTGCGGGCGACCGTCACGGCGATCCGCGAGGAGCTCACCGTCCACGGCCTCGTCCTGCGCTACCGCACCGAGGAGACCGACGACGGCCAGAGCGGCGAGGAGGGGACGTTCCTGATCTGCTCCTTCTGGCTCGTCTCGGCCCTCTCGGAGATCGGGGAGGACCGCGAGGCGAGGCACCTCTGCGAGCGCCTGCTCTCCTACGCCTCCCCGCTCGGGCTCTACGCGGAGGAGCTCGACGCGTCCTCCGGGCGCCACCTGGGGAACTACCCGCAGGCCTTCACCCACCTGGCCCTGATCAACGCCCTCACCCACGTGATCGAAGCCGAGCGGGCCTGAGGGGAGCTGGGCCGCGGGGATCCGGGCCCGCCCGGGTCAGCCGTCGTAGCCGGGCTCGCCGGGGAGGAGGACGCGGGCGACCTCGCCCTCCAGGACGACGCGGGGCTCGACGGGGAGGACCTCACGGCCGCGGGCATGGGCGAGGAGCTCATCGGCGCTGGCGAAGGGCTCGAGCTGCTCGAGGTGCTTGATGGTGGGGAAGACGAGGAGGATCTCCTCGCTGCGGTGGGCCTCCAGGGCGCCGCGCGGGGTGAACCAGCCGAGGTCGACGCACTCCTGACCGTCGATCACGGGCGTCTGGCCCGCGGGGAGGGGGGCGAGGAAGAAGTGAGTGTCGAAGCGGACCTTGACCACGGCGGGGGTGATCCAGCGGGAGAACTTCACGAGCTCCGCGGGGTCGGAGAGATCGATCGCGGCCTCCTCGCTCAGCTCGCGGATCGCGGCGGCGCGGTGGGCGTCGTCCCCGTCGCCCTCCTGGGCGTCGACGGCCCCGCCGGGGAAGACCCAGACGCCGCCCATGAAGCGGGCCTTGGGGGTGCGCTTGACGAGGAGGACCTCGAGCTCCTCGGCGCCGCCGCGCAGGAGGATGACCGTGGCGGCCTGCCGGGGGGGGGTGGGGGGCCCGGGGTTGTACTCCTCCCCGGCGCCGGGGCGCTCGTCGGCCAGGCGCTGCGGATCGACGGGGCTCTCGTGGCTGTCCAGGCTCATATGTGGACTCTCCTATGCACGGATCGACCCTACCGGGTGGCGGGGCTCGA
>DASZFE010000038.1:0-3696 GCA_035940155.1 Solirubrobacteraceae bacterium
TCCACTCCAATAGGCCGCCCCAGTAGTCGGAGCCAAAGAGGATCACCGGGAAGTTGCGCACTTTATGCGTCTGGATCAGCGTCAGGGCCTCGAAGAGCTCGTCCATCGTCCCGTAGCCCCCCGGGAGCACCACGAAGGCGCTCGAGTACCGCACGAACATCACCTTCCGGGTGAAGAAGTAGTGGAACTGCACCCCCAGGTCCACGTAGGGGTTGATGTGCTGCTCGAAGGGGAGGTCGATGTTGAGCCCGACCGAGAGCGCCCCCGATTCGCGCGCCCCGTGGTTCGCCGCCTGCATCATCCCCGGGCCCCCGCCCGTGATGATCGCAAAGCCCGCCCCCCCGAGCGTCCGGGCGGTCTCGCGCGCGAGCGCGTACGCCGGGTCGTCCTCCTCGGTCCGCGCCGAGCCGAAGAGCGCCACCGCCCGGCGCACCCCCGCGAGGGCCGTGAAGCCCCGCTGGAGCTCGCGGCGCATCCGCGCGACCCGCTCGGAGTCGCTCGAGGCGCTGCGGACCGCCGGGTGCTCGGCGCTGAGGAGGTCCTCGTCCGGGGTCAGCGGCCTGCGCGCGCCCTGCCCGTCGAGGTCCCGGGGTCGATCGTTCAGTAGAGGAACCCTCGCGTGTAGCGCTGGTGCAGCTGCCCCAGCGGCGTCTTTGCCGGATAGAAGCCGATCTGGCGGAAAAGCACCCCCGTGAGCGGCACCCACGTGAGGATCAGGTAGAGGCCCAGGACGAGCGAGGCCCGGCGCAGCGCCCGCGACTCCGAGAGCGCCGCGAGCGGGAGGACCCAGAGGACGTACCACGGGAGCACCCACCCGAGCGTCGCCAGCAGCACGATCGTCGCCCACCCCGCCGGGGTGATCGCCTCGCGCCGGCGCCACGCCAGCGCCGTGCACCCGAGGACCGCGAGACCCAGGACGCCCGTGAGCAGCGCGCGCAGGAGTTCGCTCTCCCCGCCCGCCCCGAGCGCGAGGCCGAGCAGGTTCGGGAGGCTCAGCTGGGAGACCATCAGGCTCTGCGTGCCCAGGTCCGGCAGGTGCGCCCCGAAGGCCGCCAGCGAGCACGCCGCCAGGAGCGCCCCCGCGAGCACGACCCCCCCGAGCGTCTGTGCGAGACGCCGCGGGGTGTGCGCGAGCGCCGCCAGCACGATCGGCAGGAGGATCGCCGCCGAGGCCTTCACCGCCACCGCCCCCGCGAACGCCGCTCCCGCCCCCATCGCAAGCGCGCCCGCGCGCTCGGAGACCCGCGCGCGCAGGAGCAGGTAGAGGCCCAGGACGACAAAGAAGACCATCACGAAGTCGTTGTGGTCCCCCCCGAGCCCCCAGACCAGCACGATCGGGTTCAGCCCCACGAACACGATCGCCCTCACGGGGTCCCGATCGAGCAGCCGCGCGCACTTCCACGTCAACAGGACCGTCCCCAGGCTCGCCGCGAGCAGCAGCCCCTTCAGCGCCCACATCCCCCCCGCCACCCCCAGCGGCACCAGCGCGAACGTCATCATCGTGAACAGCGGGCCGTACGGGCTCAGTAAGTTGTGCCAGTTGCTCAGCGCGAAGCTCGGGTCCGAGTGGGGCTCCAGGGCCGGGATCGTCGTGTACGGGTTCAGGTGGTGCACCACCTCCATCCGCGCGTAGTTGATGTAGTTGAACACGTCCGTCAGCGCCAGCGGGGGGGCCAAGAAGAAGATCGCGTGCGCCGCCACCACCGCCCCGATCGCCCAGCCCGCCGGCGTCCGCGCCGCGTGGCGCAGGACCAGCACATAGGCCCCGTACATCGCGATCACCGCCCCCGTGAAGATCGCCCGCAGCGCGTCCACGTCGCGCGTCAGGCCCGGCCACACCCCCCCCAGCGGCCCCGCCATCCAGCCCGGGAAGTAGTGCGCGTGGGAGATCGCCGCCAGGAAGCTCGGGCGGTCCGCCGCGACCAGCACGATCAGCAGGCTCCCCAGGACCACCACCGAGAGCGACGCCCCCGCGACCCGGCGCGCCCGCTGGGCCTCGGAGCCCGCGCGCGCCACCCCGCCCATGCGGCCCCGCCGCCCGTACGCCAGCCCCGCACGGCCAATCGGCCCGTCCCGAAGCGGATATATGCTCGCGTCGCTCGACATCAGAGAGGGCCCGCCTGAGCGAGCCCTCCAAAGGTTAGGGACTATCCCGGTAGATACCGATCCGGGCCCCCGATCGACGATCCCCCCGATCTAGATCGGGTTCACGTTCACGGCCTTCGGGCCCTTGTCCCCCTGCTCCGCGTCGTAGGACACCTTCGCGCCCTCCTGCAACGAGCGATAGCCTTCGCCGTTGATGCCGGTGTGATGGACGAAGAGATCCTTGTCCCCGTCGTCCGGGGTTATGAACCCGAACCCCTTGTCGTCGCTGAACCACTTCACGGTGCCGGTGGGCATGTTCTCGATCCTCCACGGTACGTGCGTGCTGCTGCGCGGAGGATGCCGGTAGAGCTTCGACCTGCGAGAGCCTGCACTGCTTTTCACCGACCCTTCTCGGTCGGTCAGACAATCCGGAAGGTAGCACGTCCCCCGAGGCCGATGTTCACGAGTTGTTACGTCCCCGCAGATCCCTCCCCGGGTAGGCCGCGCGCGTGAGCGCCCCGCGCAAGCCCCCTGAGCCCCCCGAGCCGAGCATCCGGCGTCTCGCGCCCGCCTCCGCGCCGACCCTCACCGCCGCCCGGGCCGTTTCCGACCTCGCCCTCCCCGACCGTCCCGTGCCCGCCGGCCGTCCCCTCGTGGCGCTCAACATGGTCGCCACCGCCGACGGCCGCGCCACCCTCGGGGGACGCTCGGGGCCGATCGGCAACCGCGCCGACCGCCTCCTCTTCCACGCCCTCCGCGGCGAGGTCGACGCCGTCCTCGTCGGCGCCGGAACCCTCCGCGCCGAGCGCTACGGCAGGATCATCCCCGACCCCGACCGCCGAGCCCGCCGCCCGCGTCGTCGTCCTGACCTCCTCCCAGGCGAGCCTCCCGCCCTGCTCGGCGCAGGTCGAGTACGTCAGAGCCGCCCGCGGCGGGACCCTCGACCTCCCCGCCGCCCTCGGGGAGCTCCGCGGGCGCCTCGAAGTCCGCACCCTCCTCTGCGAGGGCGGCCCCCACCTGGGCGCCCAGCTCCTCGCGGCCGGGCTCCTCGACGAGCTCTTCCTCGCGCTCGCCCCGAAGCTCGCGGGCGGGGACGCCGAGGGCGAGGCCCTGCGCATCCTCGCCGGCCCCGCGCTGCTCCCCCCCGTCGAGCTCGAGCTCCTCGGGGTCCTCGAGAGCGAGTCCCACCTCTTCCTGCGCTACGGGGTCCTCGCGTCCGAGTAGGGGCGGGTCCGCACGCCCGCGGCTCACCCCTCCCAGGAGAGGACCGTCACCGCCACGTTCAGGACGACCCCGTTGGGCACCATCACGGCGTGCTCCTCGGCGGTCGTGAAGGTCGTGTAGAGGAGGCCCAGAGCGCTCACGGTGCCCTCGATCTGACCGCCGATCGGGCCGCCCTGGAGACGCACGCGCTCGCCCACGCGGAAGGGGCGGGCGCTCAGGAGGACCGTGCCCGCGATCAGGTTCCCGAGGGTCTGCTGCGCGGCGAGGCCGAGGATCACAGCCGTGAAGGCCCCCCCGAGGGCGAGCGTGCGCAGATCGAGGCCGACGACCCCGAGCGCGATCAGGAGCATCAGCGCGAGGGTCGCCAGGCGGATCAGGAAGCCCAGG
>DASZFE010000039.1:0-4523 GCA_035940155.1 Solirubrobacteraceae bacterium
GAAGCAGGGCGGCCCGCCGAACGGGGTGGAGCTCGCGATGTACTCGCTGCTGTGGAGCGAGCACTGCGCGTACAAGCACTCCAAGAAGCTGCTGCGGACGCTCCCGACGGAGGGCCCGCACGTGGTGATGGGCCCCGGGGAGAACGCGGGCGCGGTCGACGTGGGCGGGGGCCTGGTGTGCGCGTTCAAGGTGGAGTCGCACAACCACCCGAGCGCCGTTGAGCCCTTCCAGGGGGCCGCGACGGGCGTGGGGGGGATCCTGCGGGACATCTTCGCGATCGGCGCGCGGCCGATCGCGGTGCTCGACTCCCTGCGCTTCGGCGAGCCGGGGCTGGGCGCCGCGGGCGCCGACCCGGCCCCGGACGCGGGCGCGACCCGCTCGCGCTACCTGCTCGACGGAGCGGTGTCTGGGATCGGGCACTACGGGAACTCGATCGGGGTGCCGACGGTGGGCGGGGAGGTCTACTTCGAGGGACCGTACGAGCAGAGCTGCCTCGTGAACGCGATGGCGCTGGGGCTGGCCCCGGCTGGCGGCCTGGTGCGCAGCGCGGCGGCGGGACCGGGGAACGTGCTGGTGCTCTTCGGGGCCTCGACGGGCCGGGACGGGATCGGGGGCGCCTCGGTGCTGGCCTCGGCGGAGCTGGGCGAGGGCGACGAGGACCGCCGCCCGACGGTCCAGGTGGGGGACCCGTTCGAGGGGAAGAAGCTGATGGAGTGCTCGCTGGAGCTGCTCGAGCGGGGGCTGCTGGTCTCCCTGCAGGACCTCGGCGCGGCGGGCCTGACGTCATCGGCGGCGGAGATGGCGGCGAAGGGCGGGGTGGGGCTCGAGATCGACATCGCGCGGGTGCCGCTGCGGGAGGGGGGGATGGAGCCTTTCGAGATAATGGTCTCGGAGTCCCAGGAGCGGATGCTCTGCGTCGTGGAGCCGGCGAACGTGGAGACAGTGCTGGGGGTGTGCGAGAAGTGGGAGGTGAACGGGGCGGCGATCGGGGAGGTGAGCGAGACCCGGACGATCCGGGTGCTCGGCGAGGGGGAGCTACTGGCGGAGATGCCCGTCAGCGCGCTGGTGGACGAGTGTCCGCTGTATGACCTGCGCCCGGAGCGACCGACGGCGCCGCTCTACGGGCCGGCGCGGGCGGTGATCTCAAAGGAGGGCCCTCCCGAGGAGACCCTGCTGGCGCTGCTGGGCTCGCCGAACATCGCCTCGCGGCGGGCGCTGTTCGAGCAGTACGACGCGATCGTGCAGTCCCGGACGGTGCGCCGGCCCGAGCAGGCCGACGCGGCCGTGCTCGCGCTCCCCGACGGCTCTGCCCTGGGGGTCTCGATCGACTGCAACGGACGGCGGGTCGCGGCGGACCCGTACCGGGGAACGGTGGCGGCGGTGCTGGAGTGCGCGTCGAACCTGGCGTGCGTGGGCGCGGAGCCGCTGGGGACGACGAACAACCTGAACTTCGGCAACCCCGAGGGGCCGCACGTGGCGTGGCAGCTGACGGAGGCGGTGCGGGGGCTCGGTGAGGCGTGCCGGGCGCTGGAGGCCCCGATCGTGGGGGGGAACGTGTCGCTCTACAACGAGGGGCCGAGCGGCCCGATCTATCCGACGCCGGTGGTGGGGATGGTCGGACGGGTGCCCGAGGCGGCGCGCGCGGGCCGTCTAGGCTTCGCACGCGAGGGTGACTCGGTCGCGCTTGTCGGACCCTTCGAGCCTTCGCTTGCGGCGAGCGAGCTGTCGAAGCTCCGCGGCGAGCCCCTCCCGGAGGGACTCCCGGAGATCGACATCGCGGGGGTCCACGCGGCGCAGGGGGCGATCCGCGAGTGGGTCCGCGCGGGGAGGCTCTCCAGCGCGCACGACGTCGCCGAGGGGGGCCTTGGGGTCGCGCTGGCGGAGTGCTGCCTCGCGGGGGGGCTGGGCGCTGAGGTCGAGCTTGAGATCACGGCGGGGACATGCGAGACGGTCCTCTTCGGCGAGGGCTCGGGGGGGTTCGTGGTGAGCGGAGACGCGGAGGCGTTGGCGGGGCTGGGCGAGCGCACGCCCGTCCGGGTGCTCGGGTGCGTCCGCGGGGAGGCGCTCACGATCGACCTGGGCGAGGAGCACGTGGAGCTGGGCCTGGCGGAGCTGGCGGAGGCCCACGGGGCCCTGGGGGCGCTCTTCACGTGAGGTGGCCCTCCCCGCGGGGACCGCTCGGATGAGCCCGCCGGAGGGGGACTGCTAGCTTTTGCGTGTGAGGCGTGTGCCTGAGAGGGGGGGCGAGTCGATCGTCCCTTCGCGCGAGGGACCGCGGGAGGAGTTGAGCGTCCCCCTGCGCGAGGGACCGCGGGACGAGTGCGGGGTGTTCGGCCTGTACGCCCCGGGTCACGAGGTCTCGCGCCTGTCGTACTTCGCGCTGTACGCGCTGCAGCACCGGGGCCAGGAGTCGGCGGGGATCGCGGCGGCGGATCGCGGGGGGCACATAATCACGCGCCGGGAGCTGGGCCTGGTGAGCCAGGTGTTCAAAGAGAACGACCTGCGGACGCTGCGGGGGGACCTCGCGATCGGGCACGTGCGCTACTCGACGACGGGGTCGAACGCTTGGGAGAACTCGCAGCCGGTGCAGCGCTCGGAGGGCACGCGGGGCTCCTCGCGGGAGCTGGCGCTGGCGCACAACGGGAACCTGATCAACGCGGTGGAGCTGCACGACGAGTTGCTGGAGCGCGGGGTGACGTTCAGCTCGACCTCGGATTCGGAGATCGTGGCGGCGCTGATCGCGACGCACCCGGCGGAGAGCGTGGAGGAGGCGATCGCGGAGATCCTGCCGCGCCTGCGGGGGGCGTTCTCGGTGGTGGTGATGACGCGGGACCGGGTGGTGGCGTTCCGCGATCCCCTCGGCCTGCGCCCGCTGGCGCTGGGGGCGTTCCCGGACCCCCCATCGCGGGGGGCAGGCGGGGCGGAGGGGGGCGAGCGCTTCTGCGTGGCGAGCGAGTCGTGCGCGTTCGACATCATCGGGGCGCGCTTTTTGCGGGACGTGGAGCCGGGGGAGGTCGTGACGTTGGGCGAGGGGGGCCTCGAGAGCCGGATGGCGATGCCGCGGGGGCGGCGGGCGTTATGCGTGTTCGAGCACATCTACTTCGCGCGCCCGGACTCGCGGATGGACGGGCAGATCCTGCAGCTGGCGCGGGGGCGGATGGGGGAGATCCTCTGGCGGGAGGCGCCGGTGGAGGCGGACCTGGTGATCGCGGTGCCGGACTCGGGGAACGCGGCGGCGCGGGGCCTGGCGCGGGCGAGCGGGATCGTGCAGGACGACGGGTTCGTGAAGAACCGCTACGTGGCGCGGACGTTCATCCAGCCGGGGCAGGAGCTGCGCAAGCACGGGCTGCGCCTGAAGTTCAACCCGCTGCCGGAGGTTCTGGAGGGGAAGCGGGTGATCGTGGTGGACGACTCGATCGTGCGGGGGAACACGACGCGCCAGATCGTGCAGATGCTCCGGGAGGCGGGGGCGCTGGAGGTGCACATGCGGATCTCGGCGCCGCCGATCAAGCACCCGTGCCACTACGGGATCGACATGTCCACGCGGGAGGAGATGATCGCGCACGGGCGCTCGACCGAGGAGGTCGCGGCGGAGCTCGGGTGCGACTCGCTGCACTACCTCTCCCTGGAGGGCGTCTACGAGGCGATCCGCGGGACGCGCGAGCGCCACTGCGATGCGTGCTTCAGCGGGGAGTACCCGCTCGACGGGAGCGACGGGGCGACTGGGAAGTACGCGCTCGAGGGAGCATCCCTGCCCCTCGTGCGCGCGTAGATCCTCCTCAGACGAAGCTGTCGTCGCGAGCGCCGTTGGCGTCGCTGTGCTGGTTGTTGTATGGCCGGCGGGTGATGAGGGGGTCCGTGCGGCCGGACCTGAATGCAACACCCACAGCGACCAATACGAGCACGGGAAGGGTGATCGATGCAAGCATCGGGCACCTCGCTTTCGTTTGTCGCTTTGGGAACAGTTCAAGAAATAGCGCGCCCCGGTGGGGGTTTCTGTGCAATGGGTCACACCGGGGCCTCTCGAGCCGGGGGTCGCGGAGGGATCGCGGGGGCTATGGTCCGGGGGGCGTCGCTCGATCGCTCCGTCTCTCACGCCCTGCCGATGCCGCCCTCCCCGACACATCCCGCACCCCTGCCGATCGCGGTGCTCGTGTCGGGCACGGGGACGAACCTGCAGGCTCTCCTGGACACGGTCCACGGTCACGAGGCGGAGATCGTGGCGGTGGCGTGCAACGTGGCGGGGGCGCCGGCGCTCGGGCGGGCGGAGGAGCGGGGGGTGCCGACGCGGGTGTTCCCCCGGGGGGAGTACGCGGATCGCACGGCCCGCGACGGGGCGATGGCGGAGTGGCTGGTGGAGCGGGGGGCGCGCCTGGTGGTGCTGGCGGGCTACATGGAGCTGCTGGGCACGCCGTTCCTGGAGGCGTTCCCGGGGGCGATCATCAACGTCCACCCCTCCCTGCTGCCGGCCTTTCCGGGCCTTCAAGCGATCGAGCAAGCGCTGGCGTACGGGGTGGGGGTG
>DASZFE010000040.1:0-2611 GCA_035940155.1 Solirubrobacteraceae bacterium
GCGTTCCCGACGCGGACCCTCGGCGTGCCTCTGACGACGCTCCCGGCGGTCGAAAGCCAGGTGATGTGCGTGACGTGCAAGATCCCCCTCCCCGTCGCGCAGTCCCCGCAGGCCGATCGCGAGCGGGCCTTCATCCAGAGCCTCATCGACCGCGGGCTGAGCGAGGCGCAGATCAAGCGCGTGCTCGTCGCCCAGTACGGCCCGGCGGTCCTCGCGCTTCCGACCGCGCACGGGTTTGACCTCGCGGCCTACCTCGTTCCGCTCGCGCTCGGCCTGATCGTGCTCGTCGCGCTCGTTCTCGCGCTCCTGCGCTGGCGCCGCCGGGGCGCAGAGGCGGGGGGGGCCGATGTGGATGTCCCGTCTTCCCCGCTGAGCACGGCCGACGCGGCCCGCCTCGCGCGGGACATGGCCCGTCAGGACATCTGAGGGCGCACGCCGACCGAGGCGAGGACGTCCGCGATGCAGGTCTCCTGGACCCGGGCGGGCTCGATCGGGAAGGGCTCCGGGAAGCCCGCCGCGCCCATGCGGACCCCGACGCCGACGCGCGCGAGGTGCATCGTGCCGAGGGTCTGCGCGTAGAGGTGGTTCGCGGTGAAGTCCGGGTCGCTCACGGTGAAGACCCCCTCCGCGGCTCCGCGGGCGAGGATCCGCGCGAGCCGGTCCAGGCACGCGGCCATGCCCTGCCCGAGGCGTATCCAGACCGCGTCGGAGATCGCCTCGCGGAGCTCGGAGACGGGGCGGCGCATGAGCGAGAGCCCGCAGTCGGGGAAGGCGGGGTGCTCGAGGCAGAAGCCCGTGTATATTCGCCACCCCTCCTCGAGCTCGGCGGTGGGCTCGAGCCCCTCGGGGATCTCCGCGAGGCGTCCGGCGAGGTCGGCGAGGTAGCTCGTGATGGTCAGCACGAAGAGCTCCTCCTTGGAGGAAAAGTGACGATAGATCAGGGCCTTGTTGATTCCGACGGCCCGCGCGATCTCCTCGATCGGAGCGTCCTGGAGGCCGCGTTCGTCGAAGAGGAGGCGCGTCGCGGAGACGATCTCGCGCTCGCGCTCGCGGCGCTGGGCCGCGCGGCGGGAGGCGAGGATCGGGCGGGCCGCAGCCATCCACTCCCACTATACCGCTGGCTGTAAATAATGTTTAACCGAACGGTTGACAAGCGTTTGCGGCTTGCTACCCTTCGCCTTGACCGTCGAATTCGCCATCGAGTCCGTGTTCGGACCGGCGAGCCCATACGAGCCGCTGCCGACCCCGAAAAGGAGCCCCATCCAATGTCATCCACCCCCGTCGCCGACTCCGCAGCCACCGAGGCCGCCGAGGCCGCCGTGGAGGCGATCGCCAACGCCGCGAACAAGGACGTCGTGTTCTCGATGGCGCTCTCCCAGGACCAGAAGGACATCCGCGACTGGGTCCACGGCTTCGCCGCCGACGTCGTCCGTCCGGCCGCGCACGAGTGGGACGAGAAGGAGAAGACCCCGTGGCCGATCATCGAAGAGGCCGCCAAGATCGGCCTCTACGGCTTCGAGGGCCTCGCGCAGTTCTTCGCGGATCCCACGGGCCTGACGCTCCCGATCGTCAACGAGGAGCTCTTCTGGGGCGACGCGGGCATCGGGATGTCGATCATGGGCACCGCCCTCGCGGTCGCCGCGATCTTCGGCCAGGGCTCGGGGGAGCAGATCGGTGAATGGATCCCGCGCTGCTTCGGCACGCAGGACGAGATCAAGGTCGCGGCCTTCTGCGCCTCCGAGCCCAACGCCGGCTCGGACGTCTCAGGCGTGCGCACGCGGGCGAAGTTCGACGAGGCCACGAACGAGTGGGTCATCAACGGCCAGAAGGCCTGGGCGACGAACGGGGGGATCTCCGACGTGCACGTCGTCATCGCGACCGTCGATCCCGAGCTCGGCTCGCGCGGGCACGCCGCCTTCGTGGTCCCGATGAGCGAAGCCAAAGGGATCTCCCAGGGCACGAAGGTATCCAAGCACGGCCTGCGGGCCTCGCACACCGCGGACGTCTTCCTCGACGAATGCCGCGTCCCCGCCGGGTACGTCCTCGGGGGCAAGGAGAAGCTCGACGAGCGCATCGCCCGGGTGCGCGAGGGCAAGAAGAGCAAGTCTCAGGCGGCCATGCAGACCTTCGAGGCCTCGCGCCCGACGGTCGGCTCGCAGGCGCTGGGGATCGCGCGCGCGGCCTACGAGTACGCACTTGAGTACGCCAAGGAGCGCGAGCAGTTCGGGAAGAAGATCATCGAGAACCAGTCGATCGCCTTCACGCTCGCGCGGATGAAGCTCGAGATCGACGCCGCCCGCCTGCTCGTCTGGCGGGCGTCATGGATGGGACGCAACCAGGTCCCCTTCGAGAACGCCGAGGGCTCGATGTCCAAGCTCAAGTCCGGCGAGGTCGCCGTCTGGGTGACCGAGCGCGCGATCCAGATCCTCGGCGGGAACGGCTACACGCGCGAGTTCCCCGTCGAGCGCTGGCACCGCGACGCGAAGATCTACGACATCTTCGAGGGCACCGCCGAGATCCAGCAGCTAGTGATCTCCCGGGCGATCAGCGGGATGCACATCAAGTAGCCTTGGGACCGCCGATGATGTAGCGCTCGCGTTCATGCTGGCGC
>DASZFE010000041.1:0-2352 GCA_035940155.1 Solirubrobacteraceae bacterium
TACCCCATCCCGAGGATCGATCAAAAGACCCACACATTTGTGCGGGCCGGCGCCAAATCAATTGCACCGAACAAATTCGCGCGCATCCCTCGACCGCCGAGACCATCCTCTAAGTTCCTCCCATGTCCCCCGAGCCCCCCGACACCCTCGTCTGCCTCATCACCACCCCCCGACCCGACGCGCACCGGATCGCCTCGGCCGCGGTCGCCAAGGGGCTCGCGGCCTGCGTGAACGTGGTCCCCCACGTCCAGTCCGTCTACCGCTGGGAGGGGGAGGTGCAGGAGAGCGAGGAGGCCCTGCTCGTGCTCAAGACCACCCGCTCCGCGGTCGCCGAGCTCGAGGGGCTTCTGCGGGAGATCCATCCGTATGAGACCTTCGAGCTCGTCTGCCTCGACATCGTCGCCGGGAGCCACCCGTACATCGATTGGATCGCCGCCTCCGTGGACAGGTAGGATCAGAGACCACGATGAGCTTCAAGCTCGCCCACCTCGAAGACTGCGAGACCAACGGGAACTGGCGGCTCATCCGCCGCACCCTCGGGCTGGGGTCATTCGGGATGAACGTCGTCGAGATCCCCCCGGGGGAGCAGATCCCCGAGCACGACGAGACCGGGCGCGACCAGGAGGAGATCTTCTGCGTCCTCGTGGGCAACCCCACGCTCGTGATCGACGGCGAGGACCACCCGATGCCCGCGGGGACCTTCGCGCGCGTCGACCCCGAGCACTCCCGCACCGTCCGCAACGGCGGCGGGGAACGCGCGAGCGTCCTCATCGTCTCCGCGCCCCGCACCAGCGGGTACGAGCCGATGGGGTGGGCGTGAGCGTCGATGGGCTGGGTGTGAGCGCCCCGATGGGCCGGGCATGAGCGAGACCACCGGGGACCTCGCGGAGACGATCGCGGCGTACAACGACGCGTGGAACGCCCACGACGTGCAGCGGATCGGCTCGATGCACGCCCCCGACATGGTCTTCGAGAACCACACCGCCGGTGAGCGCGCCGAGGGCGAGGAGGCCCTCGCGCACATCGCCCGAATCTTCGACTCCTGGCCCGACATCGAGTTCGAGACCCGCCGCCTCTACGTCCGTGAAGACCTCGTCGTCCAGGAGTGGACCGCGCGGGCCACGCACCTCAAGCCCCTCAGCCGCGGTGAGATCGTCGCGGAACCGTCGGGTAGACGAATCGAATGGAAGGGAATGGACGTCATCCCCTTCGAGGACGGGAAGGTCAAGCGCAAGGACGTCTACTCCGACTCCGTCTCCATCCTCCGGCAGGTCGGGCTGCTGTAGCCCCCCGCGCGGCATTTACTTGAAGGTGAGCGAGGGGACTCGAACCCCCGACCGCCGAGACCACAACCCGGAGCTCTACCAGCTGAGCTACGCCCACCAGGCGGAGATCGCAGTTTAGCGGGGCGCATCCGGGCGGCCCGGTGAGGCTCGACCGGCTCAGGCCCGGCGGAGCCAGATCCCGCTCCGGGACTGCTCGTCGGCCTCCGCGGGTCCAGCCTCCGCGAGTCCCCCAGCTCCCGCGGGAGCCACGGGCCCCGCCCAGCTCTCGATCCGGGCCAGTGCTGGGCCGATCTCCTCCGGACCTATCGGCCCGCCCTCCCCCTCGGGGGAATCCCGGCGGACGAGGACGATCAGGGCGGTCCGCAGGAGCGAGGAGACCGCCGCCTCGGCGAGCCCCAGCGCGGCGCTCGGGGCGAGGCCCGGGTCGCGTGCGCCCGCAAGCTCCCAGGCGCGCCGCAATGGGAGCTCCCCCGCGCCGAGCAGCCCGAGGAGCTCGAGGCCGAGCGCCTCGGCCGTCACGGCCCCCCAGGGCGCCCCGGGCGGGGACGGCGCCCCGGGCGGGGACCCCTCCCGCGCGGCCCCGGGCGTGTGGGCGACCCCCTGCGACCCGGCGACCCCGAGCGCCCGGGCCGCCTCGACGACACGCCCCGTCACCTCCCGCCCCTCCCGCTCCGCCACACGCCAGCCTCGCCCCATCGACAGGCGCTCAAGCGGTATCTCTCGCTCCCCCTCGATCACCCTGAGCCTCGCCTCGTGCGGATTCCACTTGCGTTCCCCCAGCTCGACCCACTCCTTCCGCGCCCACGGGATCAGGACCTCGTTCAGCTCCCCCTCGCTCAGGTTGAAGCGGGAGAAGTTGTGGGGGAACTGGCGCAGCTCGACGTGGTACACCGCCATCGGAGCGCGAGCTTGGCATATTTGTGTCCATGCCTGCCCCCCAAACGCAAGGCCGCACGTGAGCGCCCCGCCCCACGCCGGCGCCCGACCGCACGCCAGCCCCGCCGAGCTCCCCCTCGCGGGAGCACGGGAGGGCGCCACCGTCGCCCTTCACCCCCTCCTCACCGCG
>DASZFE010000042.1:0-15051 GCA_035940155.1 Solirubrobacteraceae bacterium
CCCCCGGTGGTCGTACACGATCACCTCGAACTCCCCCCGCAGGGGCCCCAGGAACGCCTCCCCCCAGTGCGAGCTCGTCCCGCTCATCCCCATGATCGCCAGCAGCGGCCGCCCCGAGCCGCCCCGCTCGTACGCCAGCCTCACCCCGCCCGTGTCCGCGATCTCCATTGCCGCAAAGGCTACACCGGGAGCGCGAGCTGGCCCTCCGGGATCGGCCGGGCCGTAGCCTGCTCTTTTTGCCTATAATGCAGGCATGAGCAGCACTCAGTATACGGTGCGCGGCGTACCGCCGGATCTCGACGCGGAGCTCCGTCGGGAGGCCCGGACGACCGGCAAGACCCTCAACGCGCTCGTGGTCGAGACGCTCGAGCACGCAAAGCTGCCCCCCTCGGCCGCCGTCCACGACGACCTGGATTGGTTCCTCGGCGAGGCGCCCGGCGGCGAGAGCGACAGCGAGGCCGCACAGGCGTGGCTGGATGCCCTGCCGGCCGATCCGGCGTGAAGCTGGCGCTCGACAGCAACGCCTACAAGGCCCTCAACCAGGGCGAACCGCGGCTCGCCGGAGAGGTCCGTCGCGCGGAGAAGGTCGGACTGCCGATCGTCGTCCTGGGCGAGTTGTGGTTCGGATTCGTGAACGGGTCCAAGCTGCGCGAGAACACCGAGATCCTCGAACGCTTCCTCGCCACGCCACGGGTGGAGGTCCTCCGGCTCGACCAGCACACGACCCGTGTCTTCGGGGAGACCGCCACGCTGCTGCGACGAGGCGGCATCGCGATCCAGCAGAACGACATCTGGATCGCCGCCCTCTGCAAGCAGCACGGCTTCGCGCTGGCCACACGCGACCAGGGCTTCCAGCACGTGCTCGGGCTCGAGGTCCTCGAGGTCCCGACCCCGGCCCGGCCCTAGAGTCGATCCGGCCCCTACACCGGCAGCGCCAGCTGGCCCTCCGGGGGCGGCGGGGCCGACGGACGGGCGCCCGATCCCGCCGTCTTCGATTCGCCCACGTCCCCGCCCTCGGGCGTCGCGGGGGCCGCCCCGCCCGGGGGGGTCGCCGAGACGAGACCCGCAACGCGCACCCCCAGGAGCCGGACGGGGCGCTCGGGGGGGTTCTCCCGCAGAAGCCGCAGGGCGACCTCCCGGACGACCCCGACCTCGCAGGTCGCCTCCGCGATCGTACGCGCCCGGGTGATCGTCCGGAAGTCCTCCAGGCGGACCTTGATCCCAATCGTCCGCCCCCGCCGCCCGTGGGCGGCGAGACTCTCACAGAGCTCCCCCGCCATCCGCGCGAGGACCCCCGCGAGCTCGGCGGGGTCGTGGATGTCCCGGTCGAAGGTCCGCTCGCGGGACTCCGAGACGACCTTCCTCACCTCGGAGACCTCCCCGTCGCTCTGGAAGCGCGCCCGCCGCCCGATCTCCCGCCCGAGGTTCGCCCCGAAGCGCCCGCAGAGGAGCTCCTCGGGCGCCGCCCCGACCTCCCGGAGGGTCCGCAGCCCCATTTCATGAAGACGCGCGACCGTCTTTGGTCCGATCCCCGGCACGAGCCCCGGGGGGAAGTCCGCGAAGCGCGCGCACGCCCCCTCCCGGCTGAGGACCACGAAGCCCCCGGGCTTCTCCGCGTCGGAGGCGACCTTCGCGACGAGCTTGTTCGGGCCGATCCCCACCGAGCATTTCAGGCCCGTCTCCTCCCCGATCCGCGCGATCGTCCTGCGCATCGCCGCCCGCGGGGAGTACAGCCCGCACAGGTCCACGTAGGCCTCGTCGAGCCCCACGACCTCGACCCGCTCGTATTCCCCCCGGAGGATCCCCATCATCCGCCCGGAGAGCCCCCGGTAGAATGGGAAGTCCGGCGGGAGGAACACCGCCTGCGGGCAGAGCCCCCGCGCCCGCGCCGCGGGCATCGCCGAGCCCACCCCGTAGCGCCGCGCCTCGTAGCTCGCCGTCGTCACCACCGCCCGCGGGCCCGTGCCCGCCACGATCACCGGCCGGCCCCGGAGCTCCGGGCGGCGCAGGAGCTCCGCGGAGACGTAGAACGCATCCGCGTCCATGTGCGCCGTGCACAGTTCGGGGGGGTCCACGGACACCGTGGGTCGAATCTAGCGGTGGCGGCGGCGAGAGGAGCCTGTTTACCGCCGGATGTCTCCTACCGGGCGGGGGTGACGTCGGTATGTCCGAAGTCCTCCCCCTTGAACAGCAGCGGCTCGCCCCTCTCCTTCGCCAGCGCGTAGGAGAAGCAGTCGCCGAAGTTCAGGCCCGCCGAGTGGCCGCTGCCCTTCCCGAAGTCCCGATAGGCCTCGCGGGCGATCCGCGCCTGACTCACCGTCACCGCCTCGACCTTGATCTCCGAGACCCCGAGCAGCTCGTCCACGCGGCGGCTCGCGAT
This sequence comes from Solirubrobacteraceae bacterium, assembly GCA_035940155.1. Lineage (GTDB taxonomy): Bacteria > Actinomycetota > Thermoleophilia > Solirubrobacterales > Solirubrobacteraceae > Palsa-744. Next base: position 2,381 of record DASZFE010000042.1, read on the forward strand.
CGCGTCACCCGCGCGGTCGATCACCGCTCCGACCTCCACGTAGCTCGCCGCCGACATCCGGCACACGCCCGCGGCCTCGATCGCCTTCGCATACGCCGACGCCTCCGGCTCGGCGCGGAGGATCGCGATCAGGGCCGAGGTGTCGACGATCACCCTGGCAGGCCCCGCTCGTCGTAGAGCAGCTCCCCGTGGTCGACCCCGCGCACCTCCTCGGGCAGCCGCGCCGCGCAGTCCCGGCCGATCTCGAGCATCCGCTCCGCCAGACCCCCCGACCGACCCGCGAGCACCCTGTCGCGTCGCTCCCGCACCGCCCTCGTCACCGCCGAGCTCATGCTCTCCCCGGTCAGCTCCGCCAGTTCCCGCGCAAGCTCGTGGGCCTCCGGATTCTTCACGTTCAACGACATGGGTGGAAGTCTACCATATTTAGGTATTCTTCTACCACATCGGCCATCGATGCTTCGACTGGACCCCGAGAGGCTAAAATCTGCTCCATGACGACTCGCGAGAAGCTCATGCGCGCCGTGCTCGACCTCCCCGAGCGGGATCTCGAGCGCGCGTTGACCTTCGTGGAGAGCAGACTCGAGGATCCCTTGATTCGTCGGCTCGACTCCGCCCCCGCAGAGGACGAGGAGATCCCCGTCGAGGAGGAGACCGCCGCGGCCGAGGGTCGCGCCGACATCGCCGCGGGCAACACCATCTCCCACGAGGAGATCCTCCGCAAGTACGGATGAGCGGGCTGCCACCCGCGAACAGCTGGACCGTCAGCTACGCCAGGCGTGCCGAGAAGGACATCGCACGACTCGACGCCCAGGTGCGCCGACGCGTGTTCGCCGCGCTTGAGCGGCTCGCCCTGAACGACCCAACGATCGACGAGCGCAAGCTCAAGGGCCTTGAGGAATGGCGCATCCGAGTCGGCGACTGGCGCGTGCGCTTCACCCGAGACGACCACGCGCGGGTGATCTACGTGACCCACGTCCTGCCCCGCGGACGCGCCTACGACCGCTGAGCCCACGGCCCGGCTCGGCACCCATCAGCTTTGCGGGCAATCCGGAATTGGATCACGAGCGATCCGGAATTGGTATGCACTCGCCGAACACGTCGCCGAGATCATCCGCAAACCCGAGCACCCTTGACGATCGCTCTATCCTGAAACCATGGTCAAGTACACCGACTACCGCGGCCCCAGGGCGACCACGCCGTCATCGACGACAAGTATGTCCCGTTCGACCGCGACGCCGCGCTCCACTTGGCCCAGAACGTGCACCTCCTCGCCCTCGGCGACCCCAAGTACGCGGCAGAAATGACCGCCGCGGCCGAGCGCGCCGAGCGCGAGCGGCTCACAGCCTGAGCGCCCCCCTCCCCCGCGATACCCTCTCCAGTCATGGCACGCGCGGTCTCAGCGGCGATCGTTGGGGGTGGGTTCGGGGGGGTCGCCGCCGCGATCGCCCTCGAGCGGGCCGGGATGAAGGAGATCACCATCCTCGAGCGGGGGGATCGGCTCGGGGGGGTTTGGCGGGCGAACACCTACCCGGGGGCCGCCTGTGACGTGCCCTCGCACCTCTACTCCTACTCCTTCGCCCCCAACCCCCGCTGGTCGCGGCGCTTCTCCCCCGGGCCCGAGATCCAGGCCTATCTGGAGGGGGTCGCGCGGCGCTTCGGGGTCGACAAGCACGTGCGCTTCGGCGCCGACGTCCAGCGGGCGAGCTTCGACGAGCAGGGCGGGCGGTGGCGCCTGGAGCTCGCGGGCGGCGAGGAGCTCGAGGCGGAGATCCTCATCGCCGCCTGCGGGCAGCTCACGCGGCCCGCGATCCCCGCGATCCCCGGCCTGGAAGGCTTCGCGGGGAAGATCTTCCACTCCGCGCACTGGGACCACGATCACGACCTCCGCGGCCGCCGCGTCGCCGTGATCGGGACGGGGGCGAGCGCGATCCAGTTCGTCCCCGCGATCGCCCCCGAGGTCGCCGCGCTGACCGTCTTCCAGCGCTCCGCCCCCTGGACCCTCCCGAAGCCCGACGTCGAGTACCGCGAGCGGACCAAGCGCCTCTACGAACGCCTCCCGCCCCTGCAGCTGCTCTGGCGCGGGGTCTGGTGGGGGCTCCTCGAATCGCTCGTCCCGATCTTCACCCGCCGGCCCGCCTGGCTGGGGCGCATGACGACCGCCCCCTACAAGGTCATCTCGAGCCTCAACCGGATCGCCCAGCTCCGCGGCGACCCGCGTCTGGTCGCGGCGACCCGCCCGGACTACCCGCTGGGCTGCAAGCGGGTCCTGATCACCTCCGACTGGTACCCCGCCCTGCGCGCGCCGAACGTCGAGCTCGTCACCGACCCCGTCCGCGAGGTCCTCCCCGACGGGGTCCTCACCGCCGACGGGCGCCGGCACCCCGCCGACACGATCATCCTCGGCACGGGCTTCACCGCGACGGAGCTCCTCGCCCCGATGGAGATCCACGGCCGCGAGGGGCGCGCCCTGAAAGACTTCTGGGCCCGCGGCGCCGAGGCCTACCTCGGGATGAACGTCCCGGGCTTCCCGAACCTCTTCCTCCTCTACGGCCCCAACACCAACCACGGCACGGGCTCCGCGATCGGCCTCCTGGAGGCCCAGGCCGACTACGTCGCCGACGCCGCCCGGCTGCTCGCAAGCGGGGCCGCCGAGCGCCTGGAGGTCCGCCGCGAGGTCCACGACGCCTTCCAGGCCGAGCTCGCGGGCCGCCTCGCCGAAAGCGTCTGGGCGACCTGCTCGAGCTGGTACGTCACCGCCGAGGGCCGCGTCACCCAGAACTGGCCCGGGACCTTCCGCGAGTACCTCCGCCGCGTCAAGCGGGTGAACCCGGCCGAGTTCCACACCCGGGTTCCCGCGCCGGTCACGACCGGCGTGTAGCCCCTCACGGCGTCACCCAGACATCCCCGACCCCTTCGAAGCCGAGCGCGTCCTTGGTGGCTTCGGTGAGGTCGAACTCGCGGCCCGCGACGAAGGGGCCGCGGTCCACGACGGGGACCCGGAGGGTGTGGCCGTTGTCGCGGAGCGTCACGATCGTCCCGCAGGGGAGCGTCTTGTTGGCGACCCCAAGAGTCGAGCTCGTGAGCTGCCCGCCGCACGCGAGACCGCCGCCGCCCCCGTACCAGGAGGCCGTCGCGAGGCGGTAGACGGTCAGGCGCCCCAGGCGCCGTGTGGAGGGCAGGGCGCTCCCGTCGCCGGAGAAGTGCACGCGCAGCTGCACCGAGCCGGTGCTGCCCGGGAGGTAGTGGAGGGTGAAGCGCCCGCGGGCGCCCGTGAGGGCGTGCGCGACGATCCGCCAGCCGTGGCGGCCGAGGACCTGGAGCCCGACCCGCTCGCGGGGGGCCTTCGGGACGAGGCTCCCGGCGACCGTGACGGCCCGGCCGGAGAGGAGGTTCAGTGTCGCGCGCCGGACGCTCAGGCGCGTGCGGTGGGGAAGCCGCTTGAGTGTCTGGCTGGCCATGAGGCCCGCCGGAAGCGGTGGCAGCACGGAGGGCTGCGCAGGCGTAGCTGCGTACATGTCTGCTGGTCTCCTTCGGTCTACGCCTACGGGGTTAGCTGTCGGGCTCACGCGGGGCGCGGCACGCGATGGCGCGGGCCGGTCCGGCGTTACGGCCGCAAGCGCGGCCGATTCGCCCCATCCAGGCCGCGTCTCAGCTCGGCCTGGCGGTGGGTCCCCCGATCGCCCCCATCCACGGAGACGATTCGGCATACTTGTACGTCGGGGCAGACAATAGCGGATTTTGCGAGGTTTTTTGTGACCCCGAGCACACTGCTTCGAGAGCGCCGTCGAGACCTGGAGCCAAGTCGCCGCCGCTCGCCGCGCCCGCCGCCGTTGACTCGGGGGCCGGAAAGAGCGAGAATCGAGCGATGGCCAACCCAGATCGACTGACCGGGCTCGACGCGACCTTCCTGCACCTGGAGAACGACTCCACGGCGCACATGCACGTGGCCTCGGTGATGGTCTTCGAGGGCCCGGGGCCGACCGTCGAGGAGCTCACCGCGCACATCCTCAGCCGCCTGCACCTCGTGCCGCGCTACCGCCAGCGCCTCGCCTTCGTGCCGCTCGGGCAGGGGCGACCGGTCTGGACGGATGACCCGCACTTCAACCCGCGCTACCACATCCGCCACACTGCGCTCCCGGCCCCCGCGGACGAGGCCGCGCTGAAGCGCCTCGCCGGGCGCCTCTTCTCCCAGCGCCTGGACCGCTCCAAGCCGTTGTGGGAAATCTGGCTCGTGGACCGGATGGCCGGGGGCCGCTTCGCGTTGATCGCCAAGACCCACCACGCGCTCGTCGACGGGATCTCCGGCGTGGACATCACGACGGTCCTCTTCGATACCTCCCCCGAGCCGATGCTCCCGCCGCGTGAGCCCGAGCCCTGGAGCGCCCGGCCGCTGCCCGGGTCCGCGAAGCTCCTCGGGGAGGCGATGATCGAGCGCTCGACCGTGCCCGCCGAGATGGTCCGCGGGGCGCGCGCGCTCCTGCGCACCCCACGCAGGGCGCTCACGAAGGTCCGCGACAACCTCGTGGGGCTCGGCGCGAGCACGCTCCCCGCGATCGGCAACCCCGCTCCCCACTCCCCCTTCAACGTCGACATCGGCCCGCACCGCCGCTACACCTGGATCGACGCGGACCTCGCGCAGTTCAAGGCGATCAAGGACACACTCGGGGGGACCCTCAACGACGTTGTCCTCGCCTCCGTCAGCCTCGCCCTGGGCTCGCACCTGCGCGCGATCGGCCACGACACCGAGGGCCTCGTGATGCGCGCGATGGTCCCCGTCTCCGTGCGCGCGGACTCCGAGCGCGGGGCGCTCGGCAACCGCGTCGCGGCGATCTGGGCGCCGCTCCCCGTCGACGTCAGGGACCCCGCGGAGTGCCTCGGGCTGATCCGCGCGGCGATGGAGGACCTCAAGCACTCCGGCCAGGCCGTCGGGGCGCAGATGATCACGAACCTCGCGGGCTTCGCGCCGCCGACGATCCTCACCCAGGCCGCCCGCCTGCAGGCCCGCCAGCGCTTCTTCAACCTCGTCGTCACCAACGTCCCCGGGCCGCAGTTCCCGCTCTACGTCCTCGGCCGGCGCCTCCGGGCGCTCTACCCCGTCGTCCCCCTCGCCCGCCGCCAGGCCCTCGGGATCGCGGTGATGAGCTACAACGGCCACCTCGGCTTCGGGCTCCTCGCCGACTACGACTCGGTGCCCAACCTCGAGGACATCGCCGGCGAGCTGCGGGCGGCGATCGCAGCGCTCGCCCGCGCAGCCGGCGCCACGAAGAAGGCGCCCGCCCACCCCCGCACCGCGCGGACCACCCAGAAGCGGACCCCCACCCCGCGCAAGCCCGCGCCCGCCGCAAAGAAGCCCTCCCCCGCCGCGCGGGCCTGACCCGCCGGGAGCGCGCGGGTCCACGAGCGCTTAAAGTTCCCCACTTGCGCCTGGCCCTCTGCCAGATCAATGCGACCGTCGGGGACATCGCGGGCAACGCCCGGCGGATCCTCGACGGGATCGAGGCCGCGCGCGGGGCGGGCGCGGAGCTCGTGCTCTTCCCCGAGCTCGCCCTCACGGGCTACCCGCCCGAGGACCTCCTCCTGCGCGAGCACTTCCTCGCCGACGCCCGGATCGCCCTGGAGGAGCTCGCCGCCCACGCCCACGGGCTCGTCGCCGTCGTCGGCTTCCCCGAGCGGGCCGAGGCGGTCTACAACGCCGCGGCCGTCCTGTCGGAGGGGCGCGTGCGGAGCGTCTACCGCAAGGTCCACCTTCCCAACTACGGCGTGTTCGACGAGCAGCGCTACTTCAAGCCCGGCCACGGGGGCGCCACGATCGAGGTCGGCTCCGAGCGCGTCGGGCTGACCGTCTGCGAGGACCTCTGGCTCCCCGGCCCGCCCGCTTCCGAGGAGGCCCTCGCGGGGGCGAGGCTGATCGTGAACATCTCCGCCTCCCCCTACCACGCCGGCAAGGGCCTGGAGCGCGAGCGCCTCTTCGCCGAACGCGCCCGCGAACACGGGACCGCGATCGCCTTCTGCGCCCTCGTCGGCGGCCAGGACGAGCTCCTCTTCGACGGGCACTCATTCGTCCTCGACGCCGGCGGCGAGACGATCGCGCGCGCGGCGCAGTTCGAGGAGGAGCTGCTCCTCTGCGACCTGGAGCATGGGGGTCCGGTGCGCGAGCAGATCGCGCCGCGGGAGGCCGAGGTCTACGCGGCGCTCACCCTCGGCTTACGCGACTACGTGGAGAAGAACGGCTTCGCGCACGTCGTCCTCGGGCTCTCGGGGGGGATCGACTCGGCGCTCGTGGCGTGCGTCGCCGTGGACGCCCTCGGGGTGGAGCGGGTGAGCGTGGCGATCATGCCCTCGCCGTACTCCTCCGCGGAGACCCAGGGGGACGCGCGGGCGCTCGCGGCGAACCTCGAGGTGCGCACGCACGAGCTCCCGATCGCAGAGGTCATGGACGCCTACGGGGCGACCCTCGCGGGGGATTTCGCCGGGCGCGGGCCCGACGTGACCGAGGAGAACCTCCAGGCGCGCATCCGCGGGAACCTCCTGATGGCGCTCTCGAACAAGTTCGGCTGGCTCGTGCTGACGACGGGGAACAAGTCGGAGATGTCCGTCGGCTACACCACCCTCTACGGCGACCTCGCGGGGGGCTTCGCGGTCATCAAGGACGTCCCCAAGACGCTCGTCTACCGGCTGTGTGAGTGGCGGGACGGCCCGGAGGGTGCGGTAACGGCGGCGGGCGCGGGCGGCGGGACAGACGGGCGCATCGCGAGGCCCATCCCGGCCTCGATCATCCAGCGCGCGCCCTCCGCGGAGCTGCGCGTGGACCAGCGCGACGAGGACTCCCTGCCGCCGTACGAGCTCCTGGACCCGATCCTCCGCGGGTACGTCGAGCTCGACGAAGGGCGCGAGCAGCTGATCGCCCGGGGCTTCCCCGAGCGGGAGGTCGACCGCACGATCCGGCTCGTGGACCTCGCCGAGTACAAGCGCCGCCAGGCCCCGCCCGGGATCAAGCTCTCAACGCGCGCCTTCGGCCGGGACCGGCGGATGCCGATCACGAACCGCTACCGTGGTTAGGCGAGCGCTTGCAATAGTGGCGCTCCTCTGCACCGGGGCGGCGGCGGGCTGCGGGAACACCCTCCAGGACCAGCCGATCGCCCGCTCGTGGCTCGAGAACCTCGAGATCATCCGCGGGTACCCCATCTACTGGCTCGGCGGGACCTTCGAACGCCTCGCGATCACCGCCGTCGAACACGACCCGGGCGGGGCCTACGCGATCCGCTACGGGGACTGCACGGTAGGGGGCCAGATGACCTGCGTGACGCCCCTCTTGATCATCACCTCGCCCGACAACAGCTTCGTGCCCGGGGGCGCCGCGCCGGGGCGCGATCTCGCCGTGCGGGGCATCGAGGGCCGGCGCCTGCAGGAAGGACGGACCCTCGTGCTCCGCACCGGACCCGTCGTCGTGGACGTCTACGCCCAGACTCCCGCGCTCGCGCGCGCCGCCGTGGAAACCATGGTCCCCATCAACGAACCCGCCGCCCCCGGCGACCCGCTGCCCGCGCCCCTCCCCACGACCCCCATGGCCCGCGAACCCCTCGCCGGGCAGACCCCGCCGACCCCGCCGACCCTGAGCCTCCTCGCCGCCGGTCGCCCGCGGCGCGGCGGTGGACGGCGAGCTACTCGGCCACGGCGCGCGGGCGCACCGCGATCGTCATCCGCGTCACCGCGCACAATCGCCCCGCGTCGTCGCTGAAGCGCACGTCCCACACCCACGTCGTGCGGCCGCGGTGCAGGCGCGTCGCCAGCGCGTGGACCGTCCCCTCGGTGATCGGCCGCAGGAAGCTCGTGCTGTTGGAGAGCCCCATCGCCGTCGCCCCTTTCGCCATCACCCCCAGCGCCGTCGCCAGCGACGTCGTCGCCTCCGCGATCGAGGAGTATACCCCGCCGTGCACCAGGCCCGCGGGCTGCATCAGCTCCTCCCGCACCGGCACCTCCGCGCGCACGTGGCTGTCGGAGTACTCGATCAGCTGCAGCCCGTACAAGCGGTCGAAGCCCTGCAGCGCGTGGTTGATCTCCTCGGCCCCCAGCATCTCCATGTCCGCCGCCACGATAGCCTAGTGGCAAGACGGGGCGCCCGCGCCCCGCTGAGCCATGAGATTGGACGAGCTCCCCCCCGACCGCCACGCCGCCCTCTCGCTCCTGTTGCGCCAGCGCAAGAGCTACGCCGAGCTCGCCGGCCTCCTCTCCATCCCCCAGCGCGCCCTCCACGACCGCGCCCACGCCGCCCTCGCCGTCCTCGCCCCCCGCGAGGCCCGCGCCCTGGACGCCGACGCCCGCGAGGAGATCGGCGAGTACCTGCTTGGACAGCAGGACGCCGCCGAGCGGGCCGAGACCCGGGCCTACCTGGAGGGGTCGCGGGAGGCGCGGGCCTGGGCGCACGCGCTCGCGGGCGCGCTCGCGCCGCTCATGGGGGGGGTCGTTCCCGAGCTCGGCCCGGCGCCCGAGCCCTCAGACGCGGGTGAGGCGCCGGTGAACGGAGCCGGGGACCGCGTGGGCGGACCACCGGTGAGCGTCGGCCTCCACGCCACCCCGCAGCCGCGCCGACCAAGCTCGCGGCTCGGCGGGGCCCTGATCCTCGCGGCGATGCTCGCCGTCGTCGTCGCCGCGGTGCTCATCTTCGACGGGAGCGGCTCGGGGAAGAGCAGCGGCACAGCCACTCTGGCCACGGGCACCGGCACGACTCCATCCGGCACCGGAACGGCCGCACCCGGCGGCGCGACGGGCACCGGCACCGGCTCCACCGCCAAACCCCCGCCCGTCGGCGTCCAGGTCGCGCTCACTCCGCCCCCTCCCGCCCACAGCAAGGCCCTCGGCCTCGCCTACCTCGTCACCGAGGGGAGCAAGCGGGCCTTCTACATCGTCGCCGGGGGCCTGCCGCCGAGCACGGGGTTCTTCTACGCGGTCTGGCTCTACAACTCGGCGTCCGACGCATATCCACTCGGGCGCCTGGCCTCTCCGGCGGCCAATGGGCGTACCGAAGGGGCCGGGGCGCTGCCTTCGAGCGCAGGGCATTACCGGCACCTGATCCTCACGCGGGAGACAAGCACGCGGCCGAGGCAGCCGGGGGTGGTTTTGTTGAGTGGGGGGTATCGGTTGGGATAGGCCGAGCCCCAGCCCCGCCCGGCCTCCCGTCAGCGCTTGTAGGAGAAGCGGAGCACGGCTTCTTTGATGGCTTCGTGGCCAGCGCGCATGAGGAGCGCTTTCGCCCAGAACCCCGGCTTGAGTGCGATGCGGTGTGGCAAGGCGTACAGGATGAAGCCGTAGGACTCCTTAACGCCTTTGGGTGAGCAGACCGAGTAACGGGTCTGGCCGTTGCTGTTGCGCCCGACGATCGCCCCAGCGGGCAGCCTGTCGGCAGAGAGCCCATGAAGCGCCGGTTTCAAACCGGCGACCACCCAGTCGAAGCGGTATTCGTGTCTGACCTGATCTACGTAGAGGACCACCAGGGCCAGATCCTGGGCGCCGGCTGGGATGTTGCTCCAGTGAAGCGGCGGGGAGATGTCAGCCCCGTCGCAGGTGTAGCGCGCCTGGATCGGGGGGAATTCGCCAGTGCCTGGGATCGCGGGGCTCGAGAGCTCAATCGATCGGTTCTGGGCCTGTTCGGCCCGGGTACTGGTCGGGCTCTGCGAGGCCGTGGTGCTCGTGCTGGTAGTGATCGCTGCGCTGGCGGATACCTGCGGCTGGGAGCCCGAGCTGCCGCACCCGGTGAGAGCAAACGCCGCGATGAGCGCCGCGAGCGCGATCCTGCTCGAAGGTCTTCCGGCGTGCCTCATCGCGATCCCTTTGTATTTGCTTATTAGACTCATTCCGGTAGAAGACACTACATGTCCGTCTACCGGAACGCAAGGGAATCCCTATGATTGTTTCTGACTCTCCTGCTATTTGCCCCCATGTTTCGCCCGACGGCAGCCGGTGACATGGATCTTGGTGCTCTGTTTGATGATGGCCCCGTTCTGCGCGGTGATCTTGGTGGGGATCACGAGTTTGGTGTGGCAGAGGTTGCCGTGGGCTTTCGCTGGGATGTGCGCAGTCGCGAGCGCTGACTGTGGGCCCTGCGGGAGTTTCAGCTCGAAGCTGCTGACCGGCGCGTCGGGGACTGTTTCGAAGGAGCTTTTCGTGACGCCGTGTTTGTCGATGAATAACGAGCCCGCGAGTTCCAGTTTGATGCCCTCGCCCTGCAAAACAATCACCAGCTGCGGGAACGCCGCGTTGCCGTAGCTGACCAGATATGCCGGGCCGGTCAACGGCACGCTCAGAATCGGCGTGATCGCCGTCGCGGTCCCGATATTCGAGGCCGGCGGGCAGCGCGCGGGGTTCGCGTTGAAGACTTCAGCCGAGCAGGCTTTCTGAATCGTCGTCAGCCTGGAGGGGAGCTTCCCCGGCAGGTCGACCGCGACCTTGCGGATGTTCGCCTCGGTGCCTTTGGGATAGGAGATCTTCACGTCCAGCGAAGCGCCTTTATGCCTGGAGGTTTTCGCGCTGGTTGAGACCGTGAACTTCGGTTTGAACGGTAGGCTGGCGCAGCTGGTGGCCTGGAAGCGGCTTGAGAGCGAGGCGCTCGCGTTCTGGGTGCTGATGATCGTGCCGGTGACGCTTGAGGGCTCGCAGTTGGTCGGGTTGAAGATGAATCCTTCGCGGTCCACAATCACGTTGACGGTCCTGACGTCCAGCGGAATGCCCTGCAGGAGCGCCGGCAACGGGTCGCTGGTGATCGTGACCTGAGCGGTATGTGGATCGACCGTGATCGCCGCGCGAACGACAATGACACCGAGATTGAACGGTCCAGCTTCCGCGGGCACCGCTACCGAAAGGCCAAACGGGGCGCCGTTGTACGGGCCGGTGAGGAACACGGGGTCCTGGGGCTTGCCCGCCAGCGGCAGATTCAGCGGGTCTGGTCCACCGCCGGCGCTGACGCTGACGTGCCCGATCTGGCTCGCGGCCGGGCAGGAGCCCTGAGCTGCCTGCGGTTCGCCGCACAGCGTCACTTTGGAAAGCAGCCCCAGAAGACCGGGTGGGGTCTTCACGGTGATCCTAGACAAGTTCTGGTCTTGGTCGGAGCGAGAAATTGTAGTTGTGAAGGGACTGAATAAGGCTGCCTGATTACTCGTGGTGCCGGCGACCATCGTCGGAGCGAAGCCGCCGCTGCAGCCCGTGGTGACGCTGAACGGACTTTCAAGGCTCACCGGTGTTTCCGTGCTCGAACTCCACGACGTCAGCAAGCTTCTCGCCTGGTATATGCCACAGGTCTGGGGCGTCAGGAGCGCAGCTCTGGGACCGCCGAATAACTTCAGTTTCAGGTCGCTGAAGGGAAGCTGTGGCGTTTCTTCAAACCTCGTGGTCAGCTGGCCGGTGAACAGGTTCGCTTCCACATGGCCAGCGAGCTTGACGAGCACACCAGAGCCTTCGACAACCACGTAGAACGCAAGCAGGCTATTGAACGGGTTGTGTTCGGGCTGAGCCAGGTAGACTGAGCCCTTCAGCGGGCTTTCAAGCAGCGGAGTTTCAGCCAGTACGCTGCCGATCTTCGAAGACGGCGGGCACTTGACGGCTTCAGTGGAGTGAAGTGCGATCTCGCCTTCAGGTCGTTCTGGTTCCGAGGTGTCCGTGCACGCGCCTAGACCATCGGCTGCCGAAGGCGAGACCGACACTCCAGGTGGAAGCGTGAAAACAGCTTTCCTCAGATCGGACTCAGCCAGACCAGTGGGGTTTTCGCTCTGTGCAAGGCCGAGCTCAACATCGAGCCCGGCCGGTGAGCCGCCAGCAGGGGTATCGGATTTGACCCTGACTTTCGGGCTGAAATCAAGGAACTCACAGCCAGCAAGGCCTACGGGGTTTCCTTCGTGTTCCTGGCTGACCGCCTTGGCTTCGACGCCTTCGGTTTCAACAGAGCGCACCGGGTTCTGCCAAGAGTCCGCCCGAAAGGTCGTGACCAGCGGCATGGACGAGCACCGCGTAGGTAGCCTCAAAAATGGCTTGGGCGCCGAGCTGACAGAGCATTCGCCGCCACGTAGTTCGCCTTCTTGCCAGGGGAGACATTTGCCGCGCATTTCATCGTGACTGTGGTCCGCCGGCACGCCCCAGAGAGTCGCGGTGACTCCGTAGACCCTTAAGGTCTGATTGCTGTTCTTCGTGACGATCTTCAGACCATAGTCTTTGCCGGTGCGAACCATCGGCGTCAAGACGATCGGAACGCCGAGCGGATTAAACCCGAACTCAGCCGGAACGCCCGGAGGCGGTACGAGATTATAGATCCCGTAGAATAGAGGCGTAGGGGGAGCCGCTGCTCCTACTGGATTCAGTTCGATCCTCGCTACTCCGATCTGGGTGTCGTCAGGGCAGCTCGCTCCGGAGGTGCCTCCAGCCAAAAAAGGGTCGGGCGTATTGAACTCTACGAGCGTGCATCGCGGGGTTGCGATCGGGTTGCCTATCAGTCCGAGCGGCGGTTCGACTTCAATGTCCTTGGCATCGCCATCGGGGATCGGCACACCATGCTGAGTAAGCTTGGTATTGAATTTGAAACTCGTGACTACTGCAAACGGATGCGATCCAGCCTGAACATCAGCTGAACCATCACGGTTCAGAAATCTGCTGTCGACTTTCTGAAAGCCGAAACCAGCCAGAGCCGG
>DASZFE010000043.1:0-2073 GCA_035940155.1 Solirubrobacteraceae bacterium
CGCAGCGTGTCGAGCTGGTTCTGCTTGGAGCCGTTGCTCGAGCGCCGCTGGGTGACCCTCAGCGAGGCCATCAGGACGACGCCTCCTCGGCGGACACCTCGGGTGCGGATGTCTCTATCTCGGCCTCCGTCGCGGCCTCGGCGACCTCGGTCGCGGCGGGTGCGCCCTCGACGACGGTCGGCGCGGCCTCGGCGACGGGAGCCTCCTCCCCGCTCGCCGCGGGCGCCGGGGCCTCGGCGAGGCCGAGGACCCTGTTGATCGAGAGCCCCCGCAGCTTCGCTACCTCCTCGGGCGTCCGCAGCTCGCGCAGACCCGTGATCGTCGCCTTCACCAGGTTGATCGGGTTCTGCGTCCCGAGGCTCTTGGAGAGGATGTCGTGGATACCCGCAAGCTCGAGCACCGCGCGCACGCCCCCGCCCGCGATCACACCCGTTCCCGGCGCCGCCGGCTTCAGGAAGACGCGCCCCGCACCGAAGATCCCGGTCGTCTGGTGGGTGATCGTGCTCCCGTGCTTCGGCACCCGGAAGAGGTCCTTCTTCGCGCGCTCCACGCCCTTCTGGATCGCCAGCGGGACCTCGTTCGCCTTGCCGTAGCCCACCCCCACGACTTCGCGTTCGTCGCCCACGACCACCAGGGCCGTGAAGGAGAAGCGCCGCCCGCCCTTCACGACCTTCGCCACGCGGTTGATCTCCACCACGCGCTCCTGGAGGTCGAGTCCGGCCGGGTTGACTGATCTGTCCTGGTTCATGAGAGAAGTCGTGAGGGTAGCGGTGAAGGGTCCATGAGGGAAGCTCGAGCTCGCTCGGGCTCGCGCCCCGCGGCCCCGTGGGAGAGTCTCAGACGATCACGTCCGCCTCGCGCAGCGCCTCCGCGAACGCGCGCACGTGGCCGTGGTAGCGGTAGCCGCCCCGGTCGAAGACCGCCTCGGTGATCCCCGCGGCCTTCACGCGCTCGGCCAGGACCTCCCCGGCACGGCGCGTGCACTCGGCCTTCCCGAGCTCGCGCAGCCCCGGCTCGAACCACTGGACCGCCGCGAGCGTCCGGCCGTTCACGTCATCGATCACCTGCGCCGAAAGGCCCTTGTTCGAGCGAAACACCGACACCCGCGGGCGCTCCGCCGTCCCCGAGATCTTCGCCCGCACCCGCCGGCGGCGGCTCAGGCGACGGGCTGCCTTGTTCTTGACGGCCATTGCTAGGCCCGCTTCCCGACCTTGCGCTGGACGTACTCGCCCTCGTAGCGGATCCCCTTGCCCTTGTAGGGCTCCGGGGGGCGCTGCTTGCGGATGATCGCCGCGGTCTCCCCGACGAGCTGCTTGGAGATCCCCCTCACCACGATCCGGGTCGGCTGGGGGACCTCGAACTCGATCCCCTCCGGCGCCGGGATCGGGACCGGGTGAGAGTAGCCCACCGCGAGCTCGAGGTTCTTGCCCTTCATCTGCGCCCGGTAGCCCACCCCCTGGATCTCAAGGCGCTTCTCGTAGCCCGCCGTCACACCCTGGACCATGTTCGCCACCAGCGTCCGCGTCAGACCGTGCAGGGCCCGGTGTTCCCCGCGGTCGGTCGGGCGGGTCACGCGCAGCTCCTCGCCCTCCTGGACGACCTCGATCTCGAGCGGGACGCGCTCGGAGAGCTCGCCCTTCGGGCCCTTCACGCTGACCGACTCCGGCTCGATCGTCACCGTCACGCCGGAGGGCACGGGGATGGGCTGTCTACCGATTCTCGACATCCGCTCACCACCTACCAGACCTGCGCGAGGACCTCGCCTCCGACGCCCGCCGCGCGCGCGTCGTGGCCGGTCATGACCCCGCGGGAGGTCGAGACGATCGACGTGCCCATCCCCCCGAGGACCTTCGGGATGCGACGCGCGTCCACGTAGGTCCGCTGGCCCGGCCGCGACACGCGCCGCAGCCCCGAGATCGCCGAGCGGCGCTCATCTGTGTACTTCAGGCGGATCTCCAAGACCTCGCCCGCGGCGCCCCCCGGGGCGGGGGCGATCGACCAGGACTCGATGTAGCCCTGCTCCCCGAGTATCCGCGCGAGCTCGGCCTTGACTTTCGAGGCCGGGATCTCCAC
>DASZFE010000044.1:0-2069 GCA_035940155.1 Solirubrobacteraceae bacterium
CGGCGTCTCCCTGGCGACGATCCGTCGCTGGGCCGACGCCGGGCATCTCAGCTGCTACCGCACCCCCGGCGGCCAGCGGCGCTTCTCCCGCGACCAGCTCGACGGCTTCATCGCCTCACTCCAGCGCTCCGGGCGCACCCCCCGCGCCGCGTAGATCGCGCTCAGCGGGCCAGACGGCCGAACTTCTCGCGCAGGCGATGGTAGAAGGAGGAACCGGGAAGCTGCGCGATCGTCCCGACCTCGTCACGGAAGCGCGCCTGCAGGCTCCCCCCGGGAGGGATCTCATAGACCGGGCGCCCGTCCACGGAGACGTCGAGGGCCTCGCGGGAGCGGTTGTAGATCTCCAGTGGGTCCCCCGGCGCCACCACGAGCGTCCGCGCCGTCAGCGAGTGGGGCGCGATGAAGGAGACCACGAAGCCCTCCACCCCCCACGCCATCACCGGGCCGCCGTTGGCGAGGTTGTAGCCCGTGGAGCCCGCCGGCGTCGCCACGACGAGCCCGTCGCAGCGCACGCTCCCGACCTCCTCCCCATCGATCGCGTACGCCAGCTCCGCGACCCGCTCGCCGATCTTCCGGTGGATCGCCACGTCGTTGATCGCGATCTCCTCGCCCTCGGGCGTCCGAAGGATGATCGCGGGGAGCCGCAGCAGCTCGAACTCCCCGCTCAGCGCCCGCCTGATGCCCTCCTCGAGCTCCTCCGGCTCGATCGTAGCCAGGAAGCCGATCTCGCCGAAGTTCACCGCGAAGACCGGCACGCCCGTGTTCGCGTAGCGCTGCAGCGCCCGCAGGATCGTCCCGTCGCCACCGAGGACCAGGCAGAGCTCCACCTCCTCGCGGATCGGCGCGTCGATCTCCACCCCCGGGCCGGCCCCGAGGCCGTGCTTGCGCGTCTCCTCCGGGTCCAGCCGCAGCGTCACCCCCGCCTTCGCGGCCGCCGCGATCAGCTCCCGCAGGGCCCCCCCCGTGTCGCTTGGGTCCCGGTGCGTGAGCACCGTCATCCTCCGCGCGGGGGCGCTCACGGCGCGGCCCCCGTGGACGCCGTGGGCTCCTCGGGCTCGGCCGCGAGCGTGAGGTCGCGGATCTCGGACTCCTCCCTCGCGGCCCCCGTGCGCCCGGGCTCGGCGAGCCAGAGGAAGCTCTCGCGGTTGCCCTTCGGACCCGGGAGGCCCGAGGAGTGCAGGCCGAGGACCGCGGCGCTGAGGTCCCGTGCTCCGAGCGCTACCTCCACGAGGGCGGCGCGGCGCTCGGAGGCTTCGCGCACGACTCCGCCCTTGCCCACCCGCTCGCGCCCGACCTCGAACTGGGGCTTCACGAGCGCGAGGACGTCATGGCGGGGCGCCATGCAGCCCAGGACCGCGGGGAGGATCTTCGCGAGGGAGATGAACGAGACGTCGATCACCGCCAGGTCGGGTGCGTAGGGGAGCATCCCCGGCTCGAGCGTCCGCGCGTTGCAGCGCTCCCGGACCTCCACGCGCGGGTCGCCCCGCAGGCCGTAGTCGAGCTCCCCGTAGCCCACGTCCACCGCGATCACCCGCGCCGCCCCCCGCTGGAGGAGACAGTCCGTGAAGCCCCCCGTCGAGGCCCCCACGTCGATCGCCAGGCGGCCCGTGACATCCATGCCGGTCGCCAGCAGGGCGTTCTCGAGCTTGATCCCCCCGCGCGAGACGAACCGGGGGCGCTCATCGACGCTCAGCTCCGCCCCGGCGTCGACCATCTCCCCCGGCTTGCGCGCCCGCCGCCGGCCCGGTCCCACACAGACCTCCCCCGCCATCACCGAGGCCGCCGCCCGGCTGCGAGAAGAGAAGAGGCCGCGCTCGGCCAGGAGGATGTCCAGACGCTGCTTAGGGTTGGCCACGGGCTCCGCGAACGGTAGCGCGATCGACGGCTCCCCCGGCCGCGCCCCCACCCATCGGCTCCAGGCCAACCGGCCGGGCCCCACGGCGACCCGGCCCGAGGCGAACATGCGTGCGCGGCGAACGTGTGTGCGCAACGTCACAGACAAGCGGTCGCGGAGGGTGCATGATGCTTCTTGACCCGTAGTACAGCAGCATCCCTCCTCCCCCGAAACG
>DASZFE010000045.1:0-2414 GCA_035940155.1 Solirubrobacteraceae bacterium
GGTACGTGATCGCGCCCGATGGCATGATGGTGCGTGATCGTCCCACCACCACCACCGAGGATCGCCTCCCCCGCAGCCCGCTTGACGGCCTCCCACTGCTCGATCTCCCGCCCCTCTCTCTGCCTCGCCAAGACCGTGAAATAGAGCGAGGCCCCGGTCTCGTACACGTGCGAGACGTGGCACATCACCAGCCCCGGCGTGCCCTGGGCATTCAGCGCCCCCTCGATCGCCCCGGCCACACTCCGGTGCAGGCCGGTCAGCCCCGACCACCGCACCGCCGTCTCCAGCGTCTCCACCATCACTCCGTGCGTCAGCAGCTCATCCCGCAGGTAGGGCGAGGAGAAACGCTGCTTGGCCCAGGCCTCCCCGGGCGAGCTGCCCACGCCGAGCCCGCCGTGAGCGGCCACCACCTCCGCCACCCGCCCCCGGCGGCGCTCGATCTCCGCATCCGAGCCCTCGAAGCCGAAGATCGCCAGACACCCCGAGCCGTACCCCCGCGCCCCCAGGTACAGGGACCCCAACCGGCGCTTCAGACCCGCCAGGCCCTCGCCCGAGCCCACCGCCGCCAACGACAAACGCGTCTCCCCCTCATCCGACAGCCGCGTCACCGCCGGGGCCGAGCCCTCCTGCGCCAGCACCCTCAGCGCCGCCACCCCCGCCGCGAAGTCCCCGAAGAACGCCCCCTCGAAGGCCCGGCGCTCCGGCGCCTCCCGCACGCGGAGCTCAAGCTCGCTGATCACCCCCAGCGTCCCCTCCGAGCCCACCACCAGCTCCCGCAGGCTCGGCCCCGCCGCGCTCGCCGGGACCGCCCGCACCACCAGGTCCCCCGCCGGCGCTGCCAGCCGAAGGCCGAGCACCATGTCCTCGAAGCGCCCGTACCCCGTCGACGCCTGCCCCGCCGAGCGCGTCGCCGCACAGCCCCCCACCGCCACGTGCTCGTAGGACTGCGGGAAGTGTCCGAGGGTCAGGCCACGCTGTCTGAGGCGGCGCTCCAGTGCCCGCACCCGCAGACCCGCGCCCACCCTCACAATCAGTGACTCTAGGTCCAGGCCATGCAGGGCGTCCAGGCGGGAGAGATCGAGCGCCACCACCGACCCGTGCTCCCCGCGCAGCGGCGCCACACCCCCCACTACGCTCGTCCCGCCCCCGAACGGCACCACCGCCACCCCCGCCCGCACGCACTCCTCCAGCACTCCCCTGACCTGCTCGTGGTCCCCCGGGTACAGCACCGCGTCCGGCGCCCCCTCCGGCTCCCCCGCCCGCACCCGCACCAGGTCCGGGTAGCCCTTCCCCGCCGCGTGCACCACCCGATCGAAGTGGTCCTCGCGCACGTGCTCCCCGCCCACGATCCCCCGCAGCCGGCCCGCGGTCGCCGCCGTCAGCCCCGGCTCCCCCAGGCGCACGTTCGCCAGCGCCACCGGCGGGCGCGGGCGCTCGGACACCCCCACCCGCTCACGCAGCAGCTCCAGCATCCCCGCGCTCAGCCCCGGCGCCCGGCCCTCCTCGCCCCAGCCCCACCAGCGCATCGGGGCCGCCCGGGCGCCCGCCGCCGCCTCGGCCGCCCCGGCCCGCTCAGCCAACGATCCGCTCCAGGCCGTCCAGCGCCTCCTCGATCGTCGCCCCCGCCGCCCGGCGCACCAGCAGCGAGCCCACCCGGGGGAAGAAGCCCCGCAGGGCCTGGCGCAGCTCGATCGTCACGCCCGTCCCCCCCTCCGTCCCCTCCAGGCGCACCTCCGTCTCCGCCGAGCTCAACAGCCGCGCGAACGCGCTCCCCTCCAAGCGCTGGGACCACACGATCCGCCCCGCCTCCCCGTCGGCCTGCACCAGCTCGAAGTCCGCGCGCACGTCCCGTCCTTTCGCCCCCCGCATCACCTCCGTGAACGCGCCCCCCTCCACCGCCTCCACCCGCACCACCCTCGGCCACCACCGCGGCAGGTGGTGCGGGTCGCTCACCAGCGCCCACACCTCCTCCAGAGGCGCCCCGATCGTGCGGGTACGGCGGGTCTTGGGCATGGGCGTAACCCTACGGGTTCATCACGATTCTGAGGTAGTCGATCCGTGGATGGGATGCGACGCACGCGAGCGCAGGCGTGCTGGTGGCACGTCGAGCATCGAGGGTGGCGCAGACCGCCGCGGAGCGACTACCTCAGCCGGCGATCTTGCGGAGGTCTCTCACGAGGAGCAGATGCCGCAGGTGATTGGTGACGGCCGCAAGATTCTCCAGGGCGTCGAGCGCCTCCTTACGGCGCTGCGCGTTGCGCGAGCGCAGCGCGGGGGCGAGGATCTGCTGCAGAAGGCTCGCCTCTCGATCGGCGGATGTGCGGAAGACGCGCAGGTTGCGCCCGCCCACGCCGTAGCGCGCGAGCTCGGCGACGGCGCCGACGATCTCCCGCTCGGTCTCGTCGTAGTGGCGC
>DASZFE010000046.1:0-2107 GCA_035940155.1 Solirubrobacteraceae bacterium
GTCCGCGACCACGGACCCGGCTTCGAGGAGGCCGACCTCCCCTTCGTCTTCGACCGCTTCTACCGCGCCGAGCGCGCCCGCAAGCTCCCCGGCTCCGGGCTCGGGCTCGCGATCGTCCTGCAGACCGCCGAAGCCCACGGAGGATACGCCAAAGCCGAGAACGCCCCCGGCGGAGGGGCGCTCCTGCGAGTCAGCTTCGGCCCGCCCCTGCCCATGCCGACGATGAGAGTTGAACTCACAACCTCTCGCTTACAAGGCGAGCGCTCTACCCATTGAGCTACGTCGGCGCGGGCTCAATATACGCACCGCGCCGGTCGAGCCGTCGCCACCGATCACAGCGGGGAGCCTCCCGTCAGGGCCGTTTGCCGCACTTCTTCAGCGCCGCCTGGAGTTCCTTTGGGGAGATCCCGGGGCGCAGATGCGCACCGCCGCCGCCACCGGAGGTCTTCCCGGAGACGATCGCGCCTGCCCTTTCCAGGCAGATGCGGATCGCACGGAATTTGCTCGGTTCCGAGGCCGGCGCGGGCCTCGGGCGTGGAGTCGTCGCGGTCGGCGCAGGCGCCGTGGTCGACGTCTGCGCGGAGGGGCTCGCGGTGGTCGACGTC
This sequence comes from Solirubrobacteraceae bacterium, assembly GCA_035940155.1. Taxonomy (GTDB): domain Bacteria; phylum Actinomycetota; class Thermoleophilia; order Solirubrobacterales; family Solirubrobacteraceae; genus Palsa-744. Next base: position 606 of record DASZFE010000046.1, read on the forward strand.
GTGGCGGGCCCCGCGGTCGTCGGCCCCGCGGCGGTCGTCGTCGTCGGCGGCGTCGTCGTGCCCGCCGCGGGCGCGGCGCTCGTGGTCGTGAGGACCGTCGAGGACGTGGATCCGTTGGAGGACCCGCCGCAGGCGGCAGGACCCAGGGACGCGCACAGCAGGACGGCTCCAACGACGAGCTTGCGGGTGATCGTGTCGATCTCGGACATGGGACTCCTCGGTGTTCGGGTTATGCCACGGTAACGCGGTCCGCGAGGATCGCGCCGATCCGCGCGCGATGCTCGCGCGCGCCCCCGAGGAGCGCCGCGTCGAGCTGGGCGCGCTTGAAGAGCCAGTGCACGTCGGCCTCCCAGGTGAAGCCGATCCCGCCGTGCGCCTGGATCGCGCTCGCGGTGACCTCGCGTGCGGACTCAGAGGCGGTGGCCTTCGCGATCGCGGCTGCCTCCGGCAAGCGCTCGGGGTCGGCGTCCGCGGCCCAGGCGGCGAAGGCCATACTCGCGCGGGCGCGCTCGGTGTCCAGGAGCATCTGCGCACAGCGGTGGGAGACCGCCTGGTAGGAGCCCACGGGGACGCCGAACTGGCGGCGGTCCTTCACGTAGGAGACGGTCATCTCCAGGGCGCGGTCGCAGACCCCGACGAGCTCGGCCGCGACCGCCACGAGCGCCCGGTCGATACCCGCGCGGAGGTCTCCGGGAAGCTCCTCGCCGGCGCCCGCCGACGCACGCACGCGGGCCGCGGGACGAGTCGGATCGATCGACTCCGCGGGCGTCATCTCGACCTCCTCGGGCCTCAGCACGCGCGCCGCGTCCTCTTCGAGGAGCACCAGCACCTGCGCCGCGGGCGCGCCGATCACGAGCTCGGCCTCACCCTCGCTCGCCGAGTCGAGCGCACCGATGATCTCGCCGCGCGCGAGCCCCGACAGCCAGCGCTCCCGCTGCTCCTCCGAGCCCGCGTGCTCGATCAGGAGCGCCGCCAGCACGCTCGGGAGGAAGGGCACGGGCGCGACCGTGCGGCCGAGCTCCTCACAGAGGGTCGAGAGCTCCACGAGGCCGAGCCCCTGGCCGCCGTGGTCCTCGGAGACTGCGATCCCCGGCCAGCCGAGCTCGCAAAGCTCTCCCCAAAGCGCCATGTCGAAGGTCCCGGCCTCGGCGTGCTCGCGCACGCGCTCGGGCCGCGCGCGGTCGCCAAGGAGCTCGCGCGCGGTGCGCTGGATCTCGCGCTGGTCCTCCGAGAGCCCGAAGTCCATACCGTCCCCTACGCGACCGCGGTCTTCAGTCGTGGAAGGCCCAGGACGCGCTCGGCGACGATGTTCTTGAGGATCTCCGTCGTCCCGCCCTCGATCGTGTTCCCCCGGGCGCGCAGGAGCTCGTAGCTCCAGCTCGTCCCCGCCGTCAACGCCTGCGGCCCGACGATGTCCGCCGCGAGCTGCGTCAGGCGCTGGTTCGTGTCCGACCACATCCACTTCACGAGCGAGCCCTCCGGCCCGGGCTGGCCGTAGCGTT
>DASZFE010000047.1:0-1530 GCA_035940155.1 Solirubrobacteraceae bacterium
GCAGCTCGGCGGCGAGGGGGTCGTCACGAAGTCCGGCCTCATGGTCGGGCTCGGGGAGACCCACGATGAGCTCCTGGAGGCCTTCGAGGCCCTGCGCTCCAACGGCGTCCAGGTCCTGACCGTCGGGCAGTACCTCCGCCCCTCCGAGCGCCACCTCCCCGTCGTCCGCTACTGGCACCCCGACGAGTTCGCCGAGCTCGAGCGCGCCGCCTATGCCCTCGGCTTCGAGCACGTCGCCGCCGGTCCCCTCGTGCGCTCCTCCTACCACGCCGACCAGCACGCCCCCCGGGCGCCCCTGGACCCGGGCTCGCCGGTGGGGTCGCGGTAGGCTCCGGGCGCGATCTTCCCGCTCAAGGACAACACCCCGCACGGGCGCTTCGCCGCGCTCACCGCCGGGCTCGCCGGGCTGAACGTCCTCGCCTACGCGCTCTCCCCGGCCCACGGCGGGCTCTTCGTGCTCATCCTCGACGTTCTCTTCCTCGCCCTCTTCGGCCCCGGCGTCGAGGCCGCGCTCGGGCGTGCGCGCTTCTGCGGACTCTGCCTCCTCGGGGGTCTCTCCGCGCTTGCCGCCGGGGCCCTCCTGCACGGCGCGCGCTCGCACGGCGCCTCACTCGCCTATCTGCCCCACGGCTCGGTCGGTGCGATCGCCGCCGTCGGCTCGGTCGCGGCGGTCCTCGGCGGGTACGCCCTGCTGCACCCCCGCGCGCGCGTCCTCACCCTCGTCGTCCTGCCCCTCTTCGGGACGATCGTCGAGATCCCCGCCCTCCCCCTCCTCGGCCTCTGGCTCCTTGCACAGGTCACCCTCGGGGTCTTCGCCTGAGACCCATGGCCCGCCTCGCCATGCTCGCCCTCGCCTTCTTCATGCTCGGCGGCTTCGCCTGGCTGACCCTCCGTGTGTTCGTCCACGACGGGCTCACCGTGGGGACGCTCGTCTCGATCTTCGTCCTCCTCCTCCTCGGCGTCGGCATCTTCGGCGCCCTCCTCCACCGGCCCGATCGGTGAGCCGCTGCGCGCGGGCGCGGATTGGGGTACCTTTTCCTGAGTCGATTGACTGGTCAGTCAGCCAAAGGAGAGCGCCGTGGATCTCGATGACACCCCTGAGCAGGCCGCGTTCCGCGCACAGGCGCGCGCGTGGCTCGAAGCGAACAAGGCGCACGCGCCGGTCCTGCAGGGGCCGGGGGCGCTGCGTGACGAGGACGAGATCGTCGCGGCCCGCCGGGCCTGGCAGGCGCGACTCGTCGAGGGCGGCCTCGCCGGGGTGACCTGGCCGAAGGAGTACGGCGGCCAGGGGCTCGGGCCAATCGAGCAGGTGCTCGCAAACCAGGAGATCGCCCGCGCGGGGGTGCCGGGGATACTCGACGCGATCGGCGTGGGGATGCTCGGGCCGACGATCATCGCGCACGGGACCGACGAGCAGAAGTCGACCTACCTCGGCTCGATGCTCCACGGCGAGGAGGTCTGGTGCCAGCTCTTCTCCGAGCCCGCCGCGGGGTCTGACCTCGCGGCCGTGCAGGCCCGCGCGCGCCAGCA
>DASZFE010000048.1:0-1904 GCA_035940155.1 Solirubrobacteraceae bacterium
TCATGGCCTGCGCGGCCTCCGTGCGCGTCGGGCCCGCACACGAGGTCTTCTGGGCCCTCCTCTCACGCGCCGACTCCCGGCTGATCGAGCGCACGCACATCCTCCGCGGGCGCCGCGCCGTCGAGCTCGCCCCGGGACGCCTGCGGGTGAACGACGGTCCGCTCCGGCTCGACCTCGCCCTCGCCGAGGACGCCGGATGGGAGGCCCTCTGCCCCAACGGCCGCGAGTACGTCTGGACGCGCAAGCAGGCCGGGATCCGCGCGCGCGGGACCATCAGCCTCGACGGCCGCGCAGAGCGCACGATCGAAGGGCTCGCCGTCGTCGACGACACCGCCGGCTACCACCCCCGCTTCACCGAGTGGCGCTGGGCCGCCGGGGTCGGCGTCGATCCCGCCGGGCGCCCCCTCGCCTTCAACCTCGTCGAAGGCGTCAACGACCCCCCCGAGGGCAGCGAGCGCGCCGTCTGGGTCGACGGGACCCCGCACGAGGTCCCGCCCGTCCGCATCGCAGCCGACCTCTCCTCGATCCTCGCCCAGGACGGCTCCGAGCTCCGCTTCGCCGCCGAGGCGCAGCGCAGCCGCCGAGAGAACCTGCTCCTGATCAGGAGCGACTACCACGCGCCCTTCGGGACCTTCTCCGGCCTCCTCCCCGGCGGGATCGAGCTTGCGCACGGGCTCGGCGTCGTCGAGCGCCACCGGGCTTGGTGGTAGAGAGCCAGAGAGCCCCCTCTGAGCGTCCCACGGGCCACCCAAGCGTCGTACCGGGCCGCCCGAGCGTCGTGCGGGCCGACCTACCCCCGCCGCTTCCGCTGGCGCGCGAGCTCGGCGAGCAGGAGCTTCGAGTGGATCGCCCCGATCAGCTCGCGCAGGGGCTCCGCGCCCGCGGCGATCATCTCAAGTGCACGCTCCACCTCGACCTCGCCCGCGAGGCGGTCCAGGAACAGGCGGACCTCCTCGGCGACGAGCGGCTCCAGGGCCTCGCGGTAGCGGAGGGTTTCGTAGACCGTGAACCCGAGCGCCTCGTCGTAGCCGCCCCCGCGGAAGCGCGAGATCGCCTCGACGATCTTCACGTCGTCCTGGTCGTACCCGCGCGAGCTCGGCGTCAGGACGCCGATCTCCGCGAGGCGCTCCAGAACTTTGAGGGGGATCTCGTAGCGCTCGGCGACCTCCTCCGCGGAGACCCGGCGCTCCTCCGCGCTCTGTAGCGCCCGCTCGAGGATCCGGTCCTCCAGCTCGATCATCGCCCGCGCCCGCTCGGGGTCCTCGGTGAGGACTCCCCGGATCAGGCGCAACGGCATGAAGCGCTCCTCCTGCAGGCGCTTGATCAGGCGGATCCGCTCGACGAACTCGACCGGGTAGTAGGCCATGTTTCGGCTCGTCCGCCGGATGTCCTCGCCCTCGCCCAGGAGCCCCTCGCGGAGGTAGTGCTTGATCGTCCCCGCGCTCACCCCCGAGCGCTCCGCGAGCTCGCTCATCTTCAGCAGGCCCTCCACGGCCTCGCGCTCGCGCGGGGCGGGCTCAGCCGGCAAGGAAGGACCCCTGGGGGTCGCTCGCGCTCGCCGCGACCGCGCCGGACTCCTCGAGGGCGGCGATCTCCTGCGCGGAGTACCCCGCCCCCGCGAGCACCTCGCGCGTGTGCTCCCCGAGCTCCGGGCCGGGCATCCTGGCCGGGTCGCCCGGGGTGCGGCTCAGCTTGATCGGCAGCCCCAGCAGGCGGACGGGATACGGCGCCCCGGGCTGATCGAGCTCGACCACCATCTCGCGGGCGCGCACCAGCTCGGAGTCGAGCGCCTCCTCGAGCTCCAGGACGGGCTCAAGGCAGCAGTCGTGCTCGCCCGCGAAGGCCCGCCACTCCTCGCGCGTGCGCCCGCGGAAGATCTCCTGAACCTCCCCGTGGACCTCCGA
>DASZFE010000049.1:0-7043 GCA_035940155.1 Solirubrobacteraceae bacterium
CCTGGGCGGCGCTCCGGGAGGCGCCCGGGGTGGACCCGCGAGTCCACCCGCGGGGCGCTCTGACCGCGCTCGGCGCTAGCGTCCTCTCGATGGGAACGGTTTATGCGATCGCCAACCAGAAGGGCGGCGTGGGCAAGACGACGACCGCGGTGAACGTCGCGGCGTGCATCGCGGAGGCGGGCTACGAGACGCTCCTCGTCGACGTCGATCCGCAGGCGAACGCGACGGTCGGGCTGGGCCTCGCGCGGACTCGCGCCCCGGGCCTCTACGAGGTCCTCTCCGGGGAGAGCCCCGTCGAGGAGGCCCTCGTGCGGACGGCCCTCCCCGGGCTCCGGGTGCTCCCGGCGGGCCCTGGCCTCGCGGGGGCCGGGATCGAGCTCCCCCGGATCGCGGGCTTCGAGGGCCGTCTGCGGGAGAGCCTCGCGCCGATCCGGGAGCGCTTCCGCTACGTCATCCTCGACTGCCCGCCCTCCCTCGGACCGCTCACGGTCTGCGCCCTAGTGGCCGCGGATCGGGTGATCGTGCCCGTGCAGACCGAGTACTACGCCCTCGAGGGCCTCGCGGGACTGCTCGAGACCCTCATGCTCGTCCGGCGCGAGCTCAACCCGAGCCTCGCGATCGGGGGGATCTTCCTCACGATGCACGACGCCCGCACCCGCCTCGCGCGGGACGTCGAGCGGGAGGTCCGCGAGCACTTCCCGGAGCTCGTCTTCCAGACCGTCATCCCGCGGAACGTCCGCGTCAGCGAGGCCCCGAGCTACGGGCTCCCCGTGATCCACCACGACCCCAACAGCGCCGGGGCCGAGGCCTACTTCGCCCTCGCCCGGGAGATCGCCCTGAGGGACACCGCTGCGACTGAGCCCGCCCACGCCCTCGCGCCCGGCGCGGAGGTCGCCCGGTGAGCCCTCCCAGGCGGGGGATGGGGCGGGGCCTCGAGGCGATCCTCTCGGTCGCGGGGGAGGCCGCCCGGGAGCAGGAGCTCCACGAGCTCCCCGTGGAGCTGATCGCCCCCAACCCCAAGCAGCCCCGGCGGGACTTCGACGAGGAGGCCCTGGGAGCGCTCGCGGGCTCCCTCGCAGAGCTCGGGGTCCTCCAGCCCGTCCTCGTGCGCCCCCGGCCGGGAGGGACCTACGAGCTCGTCGCCGGCGAGCGCCGCTGGCGGGCCGCCCAGATCGCGGGCCTGGAGCGGATCCCGGCGCTCGTGCGCGACCGCGAGGACGCCCAGACCCTCGAAGTCGCCCTGATCGAGAACATGGCCCGCGAGGACCTCAACCCGGTCGAGGAGGCCCTCGCGTGCGCCGCTCTCGTCGAGGAGCTCGGCCTCACCCGCGAGGAGGTCGGCCGTCGGATCGGGCGCAGCCGGGTCGCGGTCTCGAACCTCCTGCGCCTCCTCGACCTCCCCGACGAGGCCCTCGACCTCCTGCGCTCCGGCGCCCTCAGCGAGGGCCACGGCCGGGCGCTGTTGATGACCAAGGACCACTCCGCCCGCCGCTCGCTCGCGCGCACGGCCGCCGCGGAGGGCTGGTCGGTGCGAACCGTCGAGGACCGCGCCCGCCGCGCCGAGGCCGGGGGGAGCGCCAAACGCAACGGGGCCGGGGGCGCCGCCCGCCCGCGAGGAGGCCGCCCACACCCAGACCAGGAGGCCGCCGCCCAGGAGATCGCCGAGGCCCTCACCGCCGCCCTCGGCGCCGAGGCCCGCGTCCGCCCGACCCCCGCGGGGGGCTACACCGCCGAGCTCTCCTTCGCCTCCCGCGAGGAGGGCCTCGCGCTCGTCCGGAGCCTGAAGGCTGGGGGTCGGGGGCGGTAGAGGCTCCAGCGGGCGGTCCGCTGGGCGGTCAGGGTGCATCTTGCTACCGAACGATCCCTAGTTAATGATGCTACCAAACAGTGTCATGCTAAGACAGACACTGAACGGTTGCAAGGAAGAAGAAGGTATGAAAGCCCATTCGATCAGAGCTCTCGCTGCGGCCGTACGCGGTCGTCGAGATGACTTGGGGATGAGCCAGGCGGAGCTCGCTCGCCGCGCGGGGGTCTCCCGCAAGTGGATCTACGAGTTCGAGGCGGGAAAGCCCACGGCGGAGCTCGGGCTGCTCCTGCGCGTCCTGGAGGAGCTCGGCCTGGGGCTCGAGGTCGGGCCGATCCCCGATGCGGCCTCACCCGCCGAAGCCGATGCCGACACAATCGACCTCGACGCGCTCCTCGATGAGCACCGCGGCCCATGACGGAGGCCCTCACCGTCATCCTTGAGGAGAGGGTTGCCGGGGCGCTCGTCCGGCTCCCGGGCGGCCGTCTGCGCCTCGACTACGAGGAGGAGTATCGGCAGGCCAGAGACGCGACCCCCATGTCGCTCTCGATGCCCACGCAGGTCCGCTCCCATCCCGATCGCGTCGTCACACCCTGGCTATGGGGTCTGCTGCCCGACAACGAGGCGGTTCTCGCACGGTGGGCGCGCCACTTCCACGCCTCGGCCTCCTCCCCCTTCTCGATGCTCGCGACGCCGGTCGGCCACGACTGTGCGGGGGCGGTTCGCTTCGCGGCCCCTGAAGCCGTGGAGGAGGCAATCGGTAGGCAGGGTGAGGTCGCGTGGCTCACCGAGGAGGATGTGGCCGAGCGGCTGCGCGAGCTGCGGGAGGACGCGACGGCGTGGCTGGGCCGGGGGTTCGCCGGTCAGTTCAGCCTCGCGGGCGCCCAAGCCAAGACTGCGCTCCTGCACCACGACGGCCGCTGGGGCCTCCCGTCGGGCTCGGTGGCCACGACGCACATTCTCAAGCCCGCCGCCGCCGGTCTCGATGATCACGATCTCAATGAGCATCTCTGCCTGGATGCGGCCCGCCGCGCCGGTTTGATCGCCGTGCGGACGCAGGTCGTCCGCTTCGGCGAGGAGCGCGCGATCGTCGTGGAGCGCTACGACAGGCGCTTGCCCGCCGCGGGAGCGATCCGGATCCACCAGGAGGACGTCTGCCAGGCCTTCGGGGTTCCTCCATCGCGGAAGTACCAGAATGAAGGAGGCCCGGGCCCGCGAGAGATCGCGCGTCTTCTCCGTGGGGCGATGCCGCCGCGCGCCGCCGAGGAGGCGATCTGGCGGTTCTTCGACGCGCTAGCCTGGAACTGGCTCATCGCCGGGACGGACGCCCACGCGAAGAACTACTCCCTCCTGCTCGCGGGAGGTCAGATTCGTCTGGCGCCGCTCTACGATGTCGCCTCCGCTCTGCCCTACGGGGCCCACGAGAGGAGCCTGCGCTTCGCGATGAAGATCGGCGGCGACTGCCGGGTCTTCCCCCACTGGAACACCTGGGCCGTGGCCGCCGAGGACCTCGGCATCGACTCCGAGCGGGCCGTTTGGCGTGTCGGAGCCCTCGCGGCGCTCGCCCCGGACGCCTTTGCGGATGCCGTTTCCACCCCCGAGGCTCTCGCACTCGAAAGCCCCCTCCCGGCTCGCCTCCTCGACCTCGTCGCCGACCGGGTTGGGCGGTGCCGGAGGGTTCTGGAGAGGGTCTCCGCGGTCTGAACGCACAAGTCGCGGGCGCGGGGGCGCGAGCCCCGGAGCCGATAGAATCACCCCTCGCGGGCGATTAGCTCAGTCGGTTAGAGCGCTTCTCTGATAAGGAAGAGGTCCCTGGTTCGAATCCAGGATCGCCCACTCGCGAAGACCCTGCATAGCGGTGCTTCAGGGGTTTTCGGGGTGATCCGAGTTGTTCTTTGACCCACAAGGCCCGCTCGTAGGCCCAAACGCCGCGAGCGGTATTCCCGCTTGCAAGCTGAGGAAGCATTGCGAGGGGTCGTCTCCTTGACTAGCAAGGGATCGCTGGGTGCAGGCGCCCACGAGTACGGCGTGTGGTTGTGCTTTAGGAGAGAATCTTGGGGGTGCATGTGACTGCGAAGGCGGATTATGCTGTGCGGGCGGTGGTTGAGCTGGCGGCTGGTGGCCAGGGTGCTCCGCGGAAGGTCGATGAGGTCGCGAGGGCGCAGGGGATCCCGTTGTCGTTCTTGGAGAACATCCTCACGCAGTTGCGGACCGCGGGGATCGTTCGTTCTCAGCGCGGCCCCGACGGTGGCTACTGGCTGGCGCGGCCCGCGAAGGAGCTGACGCTCGCGGAGGTCATCCGTGCCGTGGAGGGCCCGTTGGTGGGTGTGCGCGGGCAGCGCCCGGAGGAGATCGAGTACACAGGCTCCGCGGAGTCCCTGCAGCAGGTCTGGATCGCGTTGCGGGCGAACCTGCGCAAGGTCCTCGAGCACGTGAGCGTCGCGGACGTCGCCGCGGGCAGGCTCCCGAGGGGGATCCTCGCGCTCACGCGCACCGAGGACGCGTGGGAAACCCGCTGAGAACCCTCAAGCGCTGGTTGCGGCTGCGTCTCTGCTGGGAGTGGCGCTCGTGGACTGGTTTGGGTCGGCGGAGGGGCGGTGCCCTTGACAGGACAAAAGAATCTTGATAGATTTAGTGAACAATGTTCGTTCTTACGTGTCTTCCCTCGACGGAAAGAGACGGCACGCAGCGTGCCGTGCCCGGCCTCACGTCGGCGCGAGGGTGCGTGCTCGAACGTTGTTGTCGTCCCTGAAGTACCCCATCCACGCGTCCGGGGAGGCGCTCCCGTGCCCTCCCCGGACGCCCCCCTCCCAGAGGCGTCCCGCTCGCGCAACGGATTCCTCGCCCACCACATCACCGCCAAGTCTCGAAAAGGAGCCCCGGATGCCAAGAGTCATCACCACCGACTCGTCCCCCCTTCCCGCCGACGCCTCGGTCTGGCTTGACGAGCACGTCCACTCGGTGCATCTGAGCACCGGCCACGCGGCGGCGCAGCTCATCGAGCGACTCGCCTGGGCGATCAGCGACGCGGAGGACGCCGACCGCGAGCACCTCGATCATCACGCACGACCGGGCCGGCGGCCGCGGAGACGAGGCGGCTCGGCCACGCGCCGGAGCGGCGGTCTGCGGCTCGGCGTCTAGCGGCACGCCAACTTGGATAATCCTCTACGGGTCGGATCGGCCCGTGGTCGACCCGAGCGAGCTCGGCGCGGTCCACGAGCTCGACTGGGACCTGCTCACTCACGGCACCCAGCGCGCACTCGCCCTGGGGCCGCTGCTTGCGCCTGTCGCGGCGTAGGCCGTCGGCTTCCTGAGCGCTCTCGGCCCCCCGCCGCTCCAGGGCGAGGGGCCGGCTGCGCCGGGAGATCATTTTTTGCCTGCGACTCCCTTCCGGCCTTTGGCGCCTCTCTTTAGATGCTTCTGGACGCCCTTGTGGGACCTCGCCGCCGAGGCCGGGCAGCCGTGCGGGCGGCCGAGATCGAAGGGTCCGGAGATCGCCTGGGCGATCCCCGTTTTGCTGCTCGAGGCGTAGGTGACGGTCAGCACCGGGTCGACCCGTGGCTCCGCGCAGAGCTTCGTGCCGATCGCGAACTTGCCCGTGATCAGCTCCCAGCCAAGCGTGGATGATCCGACGCAGTTGACCGCCAACCCGGGCGATTCGCCGCTGCAGGAGAACTGGGCCGTCAGGACCGGCTTGCCGGTGGCATACGTCACCGAGGGCGCCGCATCGAAGCCGGTCAGCTGCCGGCGCGTCTGCAACTGATAGCCCGTGATCGGCCCGTTGCACGAGAACACGTACTGCACCTGCGTTTCGGGCGCTTCCTTTTCAGCGCCGCCTTCCTTTCCGGTGCTCTGTGCTTCTGGACTCGCCGGCGCCGCCTGCACGTGGCCGCGGCACTGGTAGTCGTTGGGGTTGCCTTCTGCTTCGGCCGCGCGGCTGCTCGCGCTGGCGATCAACGAGCACAGCAGCGGGCCGAGGATGAGGACGAGCGATCGTGATGCTCGTCGGGATGGGACATTGCTTGTGTACAACTCTCTCTCCGTTTCGTATCGAGGAAGGACGTCAGCCGAGTGATCGGCGGGCGCCCGGGTCAGGCGCCGCGGGCCGCCCATGAGAGGCGGTGTGCGCGGCGCGCTTGGTCGGACGAAAGACCCGTGCGTCGAATTCCTGCACGCGCGGGTCTGCCGCATGGCCCAAGAGGGGAACTCCGAAGATGCGCTCGAGGCTCTTCAGGAGGGAGTACTCGTCGTAGGCGCTCGAGACTCGCGCGCCCGACCTGACGAAGGGGGAGAGCAGCAGCGCGCCGACCCTAGACCTCGACGCCGTCGCGGGCGACTTCCCGGGCGACCCGGCCTTCCCGGACGCCCCGGAGTCGAACGTGATCACGACCAAGCCGTGCCGGCGGTACGCGGCCGTGGCAAGGATCGCCGGGAGCTGCGCGTGCAGGAAGCCGTCCGCCGCCGCGAGCCCCGCGCCCGCGCCCGGCGCGCAGGGCACGCTCGAGCCGTCCGCGCACGCCGAGGGGACGATCCAGCTGAGGTTCGGCGTCTGCGCGGGCTGCGCGAGGTCGCCCGCGAGGGCTCCGAGGTCGACGTCGCCGCTTGCGCACGCCCCGCCGTCGAGGAGCGAGTGGAAGTACACGAAGGGGTTGCGGAAGCCCAGGTAGCCCGTCCCGGGAACCGGCGCGTGAGTCGGATCGCTCGCCCCGATCGTGGGATGGGGGCAGTTGCTCGCGCCGAGGCCCTGCACGTACGCGCGCCAGGTCTCGCTCGCCGCCGTGAGCTCGTCGGCGAGCGTCTGGACCGCGTGTGGGTACACGCATCCGGTCCCGCTCGCCAGGCCGCTCGCCCCCGTGAGCGTCGGGGGGATCACTTCGGAGTAGACCGGGCAGTCGGCTTCGCTCGCCGCGTTTGGCCCCTGGCCGGATAGCAGCGCGATGTCGTTCGCGAGCTCCGCGCGGGCAGGGAGCGTGTAGCTGCTCAGGAGCGTCCCCTGCGGCAGGAGGTCCCTGGCCAGATACGGGTCGAGGACGGGTTTGCTCGTCGCCTGCCCTAAGGATCCACCGGAGAGGTCGATCAGCCAGACGTTCGTGATCGGCGGCCGTTCGGTCGGTGGGATCGCCGTCGAGGCGCCGCCGGGGGTCGTTTCCGCTTCCGAGGCCCCCGCGGCTTTCTTCGACGCGCCCGGCTTCCCGCCCGCGCCTTCACTGCCCACGCCTTCGCCGGTGCCCCTTTCTGG
>DASZFE010000050.1:0-3987 GCA_035940155.1 Solirubrobacteraceae bacterium
GCAACTCCACCCGCACCCCCTCCCCGAGCGCCGCCGAGAGGCGCCGCGCGAACTCCCGCGTCTCGCGCGTCTGCTCCGTGTCCCGCCCGCCCAGCGAGAGCGGCAGCCCGACCACCACGAGCTCGATCTCGCGCTCCGCCACGAGCGCCCGCAGCGCCGCAAGCCCGCGCCTGCTCCCCGCGCGCTCGATCCGCTCGATCGGCGTCACGATCGTCCCGCTCGGATCGCTCACCGCGCACCCGCACCGCGCGCTCCCGTAGTCCAGGCCCAGGACCCGCGTCACGCGCCCCCGCCCGTGCCGCTCGGGTCGCCCACGCCGCCCATGGCGTCGCTCGGGGCGTCCAAACCGCTCAACTCCCGAGTGCCCCCGCGATCTCCTCACGCGCCCTCGCGAGCGCCTGCTCGAGCTTCTCCGGGTCGCGTCCCCCGGCCTGCGCGAGCGTGTCCCTTCCGCCCCCACCGCCCCCGACGACCGCCGCCGCAGCCTTCACGACCGCGCCCGCCTTCACACCCCGCGCCACCAGGGCCGGATCGACGCTCACGAGCAGGTGCGCCCGGCCATCGACCGCCGTCCCCAGGACGATCGCCCCGCCCGGGAGGCGGCCCTTCAGGCGGTCCACCAGCTCCAGCAGGCCCTTCGCCTCGGAGACCTCCACCGCCGCCGTCAGCACAGGCGCGCCCTCGATCTCCTCCGCCTTCGCCGCCAGTGCCTCCGGGTCAAGGGCCCCGCCCGCCGCGCCCGCGCCCTCCTTCAGGGCCTTCTCAAGGCGCCGGCGCTCCGCCTCCCGCTCCCGCACGGCCTGGGCCGCCTCCTCCGGGCGCGTCCGCAGCGTCGCCGCGACCTCCAGCAGTTCCCGCTCGCGCTCGCGCAGCATCGCCACCGCCCCCGGGCCCGTCAGCGCCTCGATCCGCCGCACGTTCGCCGCGCTCGAGGTCTCGCTCACGATCCGCAGCACCCCGATCTCCCCCGTCGAGCGCACGTGCGTCCCCCCGCACAGCTCCCTCGAGTAATCCCCCCCGCCGATCTCCACCATCCGCACCACCTCCCCGTACTTCTCCCCGAAGAGCGCCATCGCCCCGAGGCGCTTCGCCTCCTCGAGCGTCGTCACGATCGGCCGCACCGGGTCGTTCGCCGCGATCCACTCGTTCACCCGGTCCTCCACGTCGCGGAGCTCCGCCTCCGAAAGCGCCCCCCCGTGGCTGAAATCGAACCGCAGCTTGTCCGGGCCCACGTACGACCCCGCCTGACGCACGTGCTCCCCCAGCCGCTCCCGCAGCGCCGCGTGCAGCAGATGCGTCGCCGTGTGATTGCACTCCGTCGCGTGCCGCGCCCCGTGGTCCACCCGCGCCGTCACCGGCTCCCGGGGACGCAGCTTCCCCCGTTCCAAGACCACCTCCAGCGCCTGATCGTCCCCCACCCGCACCACCCCCTCCACCCGCGCCCGGCAGTCCTCCCCCGCCTGCCCGCCTGCGCCCTTTAGGGTGTGCCCTTCAGGGTATGCCCCGCCATGGGGTGCGCACTCGAGCGTCCCCGTGTCCGACACCTGCCCGCCCCCCGCCGCGTAGAACGGCGACTCCGAAAGCCGCACCAGCCAGCGCGAGCCGCCGCCCGGCCCCTCGGCCCCGGGGGCGCCGCCCTCCTCGATCTCCCGCACCGCCACGATGCTCGTCCGCTGCGTCTCCGTCTCATACCCCGTGAAGCGCGTCGGGGAGTCCGTCTCGGTGACGAGCTCACCCGCGAGCTCCCGCAGCTCCGCCCCCGCCCCGCCCGTCCCACCACGGCCCGCGCCCGCCGCCCGCGCCCGCGCCCGCTGCCCCTCCATCAGCCGCTCGAAGCCCCCCTCGTCCACCGCGAGGCCCTCCTCCGCGAGGAGCTCCCGCGTCATCTCGAACGGGAACCCGTACGTGTCGTGCAGCTTGAACGCGTCCTCCGCCTGGATCGCCGTGTGCCCGTGCTTCCGCGCGTGGTCGATGTGGAAGCGCAGCACCCCCAGCCCCTGCTCGAGCGTCCGCCCGAAGCCCTCCTCTTCGGAGTCCAGCCACCGCCCGATCGCCGCCCGCTGCTCCTCCAGCTCCGGATAGGCCCCGCCCATCAGCTCCCGCACCCGCTCGGAGTACCGCTCCAGGAAGCCCGGCTCGATCTCGAGGGCCCGCGCCTGCTGGATCGCCCGGCGCATCACCCGCCGCAGCACGTACCCCCGGTCCTCGTTCGAGGGCACCACCCCGTCGGCGATCAGGAACGTCATCGCCCGCGCGTGGTCCGCCAGTATCCTCAGCGCTCGGTCCGTCTTGAAGTCCCGCCCGTACCGCTCCCCCGAGAGCTCCTCGCCCAGCTCGATCAGCGGCGCGAACTGGTCCGTCTCGAACACCGAGCGCCTCCCCTGCAGGATCGCCGCCATCCGGTTCAGCCCCAAGCCCGTGTCAATGTTCCGCGCCGGGAGCTCCCGCAGCACGTTCGGCGGGTCCTGCTCGTAGGCCATGAACACCAGGTTCCAGTACTCCAGGAACCGTTCGTTCTCCCCCCCCGGTAGGTCCTCCGCGGCGCCCAGGTGCTCCCCGAGGTCGATGTACAGCTCCGAGCACGGCCCGCACGGACCCGTCGGCCCCGCCTGCCAGAAGTTCTCCGAGCGCGGACAGCGCACGATCCGCTCCGGCGCCACCCCCACCGAGCGCCAGATCTCGATCGCCTCCTCGTCCGGCCCGAGGTCGAGCTCCTCGTCCCCCTCGAAGACCGTCACCCAGATGTCCTGCGCCCGGAACCCGAACACCTCCCGCGAGAGCTCCCACGCGAAGGCGATCGCCTCCTCCTTGAAGTAGTCCCCCATCGAGAAGTTCCCGAGCATCTCAAAGAACGTCAGGTGCCGGTTCGTGTTCCCCACGTTCTCGATGTCCACCGTCCGAAAGCACTTCTGACAGCTGCACAGCCGCCGCGCCGGGGGCTTCTCCTTGCCCAGGAAGTACGGCTTCAGCGGGTGCATCCCCGCCACCGTCAGCAGCGCCGAGGGATCGTGCGCCGAGGGCACCAGCGACGCCGAGGGCAGCCGTCGGTGTCCCCTCTCCTCGAAGAAGCCCAGGTACCGCTCGCGGATCTCATCCGTCCTCATCCCGCCTGATCTTACGGTGACTCCCGCCCACCGCGAGGGCGAGCCCATGCGATCCGGGAGCGACCAAGGGGTGACCGGGGGCGATCAGGCCGCGATCGTCCCGTAGCCCACGATCACCTCGCCCGCGAACAGGCACGCGATCTGGCCCGGTGCCGTCCGCTCGATCGGCTCCGAGAGCTCGACCTCAAGGTGTGCGTGCTCCCCCGGCGCCGCCGGTTCGAGCAGACGGCACGGCAGGCGCCGCCCGCGGGAGCGCACCTTCACGTGGTCCACCACCCCCCCCTCCCGGCGCAGCGTCGCCTCGCGCACCGAGACCCGCCACGTCAGCAGCTCCTTCCGGGGACCCACCGTCACCCTGTTCGCCCCCGCCTCCGTCGCCAGCACGTACAGCGGCTCCCCGCCCCCCAGCCCCAGACCGTGACGCTGGCCGATCGTGAACGACCGACTCCCCCCGTGGACCCCCAGCTCCCGGCCCTTCCTGTCCACGATCGGCCCCGGGGCGCCCTCGAGCTCCCCGTGACGCTCCAGGAAGCGCGACAGGCCCGTCCCCGCCAGGAAGCACAGGTCCTGCGAGTCCGGCTTGCGCGCCACCTCGAGGCCCTCCCGCTCGGCCACCTCGCGGACCTCCTCCTTGCGCATCCCCCCCAACGGGAACCGCAGCTGGGCCAGCGACTCCGGCGCCAGGCCGCACAGCACGTAGCTCTGGTCCTTCACCGGGTCCACCGCCACCCGCAGCAGCGGCGAGGGTCCCTCGCCGAGAGACCCCGGCTCCTCGGGGGACCCCGCTCCCGAGGCCCCCCCGCCCTCCCGGTACACCCGCGCGTAGTGGCCCGTCACCAGCCGCCCGCTCCCCAGCCCCCGCCCCAGCTCCAGCATCGCCTCC
>DASZFE010000051.1:0-7137 GCA_035940155.1 Solirubrobacteraceae bacterium
GCACCCAGCAAGCGAGCAGGCAAGACACGCAAACAGCACGACGACAAGCCGACACACACCCCTGAAATGCCCTCTCACGAACGCTCTTCTCCCGTAGGCTCAGCTTTATATATCGTGGATAAAAAGGTCAGGAAGCAAGCAACGATAGCCGGCTTGGATACTTCGTCGCAAGCCTTGTTTCTTACTCTCCATCAACCCTGACGAACTCTGCAAGCCCGTCCCCAGGCCGGGGCCCCGCACGTACCGTAGCCGTGGATCCGCCCAGCCCCGTGCGCGAGCCGCCGCCCTGCGCGCCCGCCCACATAAATGCGGGCCATCCGCACGGGTCCTGCGCACGGGAGATCGCGCTCGCGACCATCACGGCGTCACAGCCGAGCTCCGGCGCAAGCGCCGCATCAGAAGCAGTCCCCACGCCCGCGTCGAGGACGACCTGTATCGCCGGGCCCGGGTGGCCAGAGAGGGCCGTCCGCCGCGGGCCATGGCCGGCGTGGGGGGCATCGCAGTATCCGCGCACTGACGCGCTCGAGCCGAGTCAGAGACATTGATGCCTGATATCTATAGCCGATGCCTGCATCCAGTGTCCAGCGGTGGATTGTTGGATTTTGCAGGGATTTTATGGATCATGTGGCCCAGGACTTGACTTTTTAGGAACAGTTTTCGGACGTAGGATAAGTCGCTGGTGAGTATTGTCCTGATAGACTCATTGCAAGCCTCTGCATGAGGCTGAGGACAGGCGATGCGGATAGGGGAAGCTCATCTCAATGGGGTCAGCCGAAGGCGTTGTCGCCGATCAATAGGCAAATAATCCATCAAAGGAGCATGCAGACATGAGCAGAATCAAGATGCTGATCGGGCTTACGGTCGTAGTTGGCGCGCTTGCAGCGACGGCGGTGCCGGCAGCAGCCACATATCTAACAACAGGCCCAAAAGCAGAAACACAAGAAGGCAAAGTTATAAAAGCGGGTCAGTTCAAAGACGGTACACTGATAGTGAAATGTCCGTCGCCTAAAATCTTATGGAAAGACCGAAAAACTATTATAACAGGATTAGAAGTAAAACAAGAAACGGGCATCGGAAATGATGAGATCGTATTAGTAGAATGGGGTAAATGCACGACCGAAGTCCTCTTTAAAGTGGAAGTTACTGTTACAAACAGTGAACTCGGAGCGATTCAAACATCAGGTGAATTAAAACTGGAAGCTACAACAACGGGGGACAAAGGAGGGGACGCCTTCAACTCGACCACTATCAAAGGTCCCAGCTGCGAAATCTTAGTGCCAGCCGGTAAAAAAGAGAATGGTCCTAACTTCGGTCTCGGTTTAATATTACTGACGACAACATCGCCGACATTATTGATCAAAGCCAACATAGAAGGCATTACCGCAGAAAAAAATGGGACATTATGTCCACCAACAACGAAAGCGGCCGCACTGGAAAACCTAGAAGTCGAAATCCTTACGCTGAAAGCCGTCTAGATCTTTCGACTGTCAACTAGCAATCCTGCCGCCTAGTACTTGGGATTGCGAGCAGCGGGTGGGCCGGGTTGCTATGTGGCCCGGCCCACTCTTCTGCTGTGCAGCCTTTGGACACCGACACAAGCACATGCTGATTACGGACGCTACCAGCGAGGGAGGATCATGAACCTATCGAAGCCAATGACAGTCGCGGCTCTCGCATTGCTTGCCTTGAGCGGGTGCGGGGGCTCGCAGCCTGCCACCCAGAGCACCGCTGCGAACGTAGTATCTGCGAACACGGCCCGACCCGCCGTCACCACGACGGCCGCCTCCGAGGAAAAGGGCCTCATCGCCCTCTCAAGCCCTGCACTCTACGGCAGCGAAAGCGCCCCAGGGCAGATCCTGGCACGCTACACCTGCCACGGGGCTAACATCTCCCCACCACTGCACTGGGGCGACGTGCCCCACGCCACCAAGGAATTCCTCCTGGTCCTCGCCTACCAGGACTCTCACGGAGACCTCCACGCAGCCTGGGCCGTAGCGGGTCTAAAACCAGCACTGCATGCCCTCGCCGCCGGACAGCTCCCACAGAGAGCAGTAGTCGGCAAGAACGACCACGGACAGCAGCGCTACTCACTCTGCTTAGCCAAAGGCAAACACCGATACCTCATGCTGCTAATGGCCCTCCCACACCAGCTGCACGCCAAGCCGGGATTCAACGCAATCAAGACCGCCCTCGAAGCCCAGTCAACCGCCCTTGCCCAGGGACGCATCAGCTTCTGGTACCCAAGATAGAGAGACGTCCACGAGTCAGACCGTGATTTCTGAGTCGCCAGGATCGATATCGTCGCGGACGAGCGGTCGCTGACACCTTCGCGGTTCAGCGTTGGTGGGTGAGCCGGTGCGTCGCCCCGAGGCTTATCCTCGCGCTCGACGCGACGGTTGAAGCGCTGCGAAGGCAGGGCGATGCATACCGCCCTGCCATCCGAGCAAACCCCGACCCGCATTACCCCCAAAAGCAACAACCCGCGCCACCGCGCCCGTCAGCCCCACGACCTCCCGTAGATCAAAACCACAGCTACCGAAACTCCGCGAGACCCTCGTCGGGAGTCGAGGCGCTAGCGTACCGCCGCCGGGGGATGCGCCCGGCCCCATACGCTAGACGCCCGGCCTGTACTGCGGCCCGCATCGCCCGGGCCATCAGCACGGGGTCCTGTGCGCGGGAGATGGCGCTCGCGACCATGACGGCGTCGCAGCCGAGCTCCATCGCAAGGGCGGCGTCGGAGGCGGTGCCGACGCCGGCGTCGAGGACGACGGGAACGGTGACGGCCTCGCGCAGGAGGGAGATGCTGTAGGGGTTGCGCACGCCCATCCCGCTCCCGATCGGCGCCCCGAGGGGCATGACGGCGGCGCAGCCGATGTCCTGGAGGCGCCGCGCGAGGACGGGGTCCTCGGTGGTGTAGGGGAGCACGACGAAGCCCGCGTCGACGAGCTCCTCGGCGGCGCGGAGGAGCTCGACGGCGTCGGGGAGGAGGGTGTCCTCGTCGCCGATCACCTCGAGCTTGATCCAGTCGGTCTCGAGGGCCTCGCGGGCGAGCTTGGCGGTGAGGACGGCGTCGCGGGCGGTGTGGCAGCCGGCGGTGTTCGGGAGGAGCTCGACGCGCGCGTCCGCGAGGACGTCGATCAGGGAGCCCCGGGCGTCGGGGTCCACGCGCCGCAGGGCGACCGTGACGAGCTCGGTCCCGCTCGCCCGGATGGAGGCGGCGAGGAGCTCCAGGGAGGGGAAGCCGCCGCTGCCGAGGATCAGGCGGGAGTGGAGGGTGCGCCCGGCGATCAGCAGCGGATCGTTCGAGGGGGCCTCGGAGGGGGGCGTCTCCGCGGGTACGTTCGGGGCGGGCGCGTCGGAGGGGTCCATCGCCGAATCATCCCCCCTGGATGGCGGTGAGGACCTCGACGCGGGCGCCGTCGGCGAGCGTGTGGGTCTCCCAGCGGGAGCGGGGGACGACCTCGTCGTCGACGGCGATCGCGACGCCGCGGGCGTCGAGACTGAGCCCGAGCCGGGCGAGGACGGCGGCGAGGGTCTCGCCTGGGGGGACGTCGGAGGGGCGGCCGTTGAGGAGGATCACGCGGGCACTCCCGGGGTCGCGTGGGCGCCGTCGCCGTCGAGATCAGCGGGCGCCCCGAGGAGCGCCCGGGCGAGGAGCTGGGCGGTGAGGGGGGTGAGTAGGATGCCGTTGCGGTAGTGCCCGGTGGCCCAGTGCAGCCCCTCCAGCTCGCCGGGGCCGATGGCGGGGAGGTTGTCGGGGGTCCCGGGACGGAAGCCGACGCAGAGCTCCTCGATCGCCAGCTCGCTCAGGCCGGGGAGGAGCTCGTGGGCGTCGCGGAGGAGATCGTGGACGGCGCCGGCGGTGACGTGGGGGTCGAAGCCGCGCTCTTCGGAGGTGGCGCCGAGTACGTAGCGGCCGTCCTCGCGGGGGACGAGGTAGCCGCCGTGGAAGCGGACGACGCGCCGCAGCAGCCCGGGGCCGGCGGGGTCGCGCAGGCGCAGGAGCTGGCCCTTGACGGGCCGGACGGGAACGCGGGCGTGCTCGGGGAGCCCGTCGAGCTCGGCGGTCCAGGCGCCGGCGGCGAGAACGGTGTGCCCGGCGGGGAGGGACCGGCCGTCGCGCAGTCGGACCCCGGTGACGCGGGCCCCGCCCCTGTATCCGCCCCGATCCCCGGCCGGAGCCCCGCCCCGATCTCCACCCCGGGCCCCGCCGGGTTCGAGGACGACCCCGGCGACGGGGGTGTGCTCGCGGATGTCCACGCCCGCGCGCTCGCAGGCGCGGCGCAGCGCGGCGAGGAGGAGGCGGGGGTCGACGCTGTGGTCGTCGGGGGCGTGGAGGGCGAGGCGGAGGGTGGGGGCGAGGGCGGGCTCGAACTCGCGGGCGGCGCTCGCGCGCAGACGGAGGGCGCGCAGGCCGAGGGACTCGCGGAGGGCGATCTGGCGCTCGAGCTCGCGGGCCTCGTCCTCGTCGCGGGCGAGGAGGAGGGTGCCGCCGGCACGGAGCTGCACGCCGGTCTCGGCGGCCTCCTCGAGCTCGGCGGCGAAGGCGGGCCAGAGGGCGGCGGAGCGCAGGCCGAGGTCGAGGAGGCGCCGGCCGGCCTCGCCGAACTCGACCTCGGCGACGGGGGCGAGCATCCCGGCGGCGACGCTGGAGGCCCCCTCGCCGAGCTCTCCGCGCTCGAGCACGGTCACGGAGAGCCCGCCCTGGGCGGCGCGCCAGGCGACGGCGAGACCGATGGCGCCGCCGCCGACGACGATCACGTCGGGGGTTCGGGGGGGCATGTTTGGATGCTAACCGCCGGGCTCGCGAGGACCTGACCCCCGGGCTCGCGGGGGCCGGAGGGGGCGAGTGGTGCGAGACTCTTCCTATGGACTTGGGAGCCGACCGCCGCGCGCGCCTCGGGCGAGCGCGCCTCTACCTGGTGTGCGACGCGAGCCCGGGGGGGCGTCCGCTCGCGGAGGTCCTCCCGAGCGCCATCGCGGGCGGGGTGGACGTGGTGCAGCTGCGCGAGAAAGGCCTCGCCGACGGGGAGCTGGTGGAGGCGGCACGGGGCGCGCGCGCGCTGTGTGAGCCCTTTGGGGTGTTGTTAATAGTCAATGACCGTCCGGACCTCGCGCTCGCGGCGGGGGCGGACGGGGCGCACGTGGGCCAGGACGACGTGCCGCCGCCGGAGGCCCGGGAGCTCCTGGGCCCGGAGCTCCTCCTGGGCCTCTCCACGCACGCGCCCGCGGAGATCGAGGCAGCGTCCGACGGGGCGCCCGCGGGGGAGGGCGTGGACTACATAGGGGTGGGGCCGGTGTACGCGACGCCGACGAAGGCGGGGCGGGCGGCGGTGGGCCTGGAGCTGGTGCGCTACGCCGCGGAGCGGGCGCGGGCGCCGTTCTTCGCGATCGGGGGGATCGACGCGGAGAACGTCGCGGAGGTGCTCGGGGCGGGGGCGCGGCGGGTGGCGGTGGTGCGGGCGATCGCGCACGCGCCGGACCCGGAGGCCGCCGCACGTGCCCTGCGCGGGGCGCTGGAGGAGCAGGTTGTCGGCGCCTAGCGCGAGCGGGAGCGAGCAGGAGACGCGACCGCACGAGGGCGAGCAGCCCGGCCGTGGCGAGCGAGCGCCCCGACCCAGCCGCACCGAGCGCGACGAGCTCGCCCGGGCGGCGCTGGGGCCGCTGGCGGAGGGCGAGTGGCCGGGGGCGCTGCTGATCGCGATCGCGGTGGCGGCGGTGCTCGCGGTGGCGGTCGTGGTGAGCCTCGCGACGGTGCACGACCTGCACGCGCGCGGGGGCTCGCTGGCGGGCGGGGCGTTCCTCGCGGCGGTGTTGGCGGGACTGGCAGCGGGGATGTACCGCCGCCGCTACTGGGCGGTGCTGGGCTTTCAGGCGCTCCTGGCCTTTCAGATCATCGTGGGGTCGCTCGCGCTGGTGGTGGCCTCGACGTGGCTTGCGGCGGGGGTGTGCGTGGTGAGCGTCGGGCTCGCGGGGTGGCTCTTCTGGAAGCTCGTGCGGGTCCTCGGGCGGATTGCGGTCGGCGGGCTTCGATAGGCTCGCGCACGCATGGCCGAGTCCTCCTACGACTGCATCGTGATCGGTTCGGGCCCGGGAGGGTACGTGGCGGCGATCCGGGCGGCGCAGCTGGGGATGCGCACGGCGGTCGTGGAGAAGGACAGGGTCGGCGGGCGGTGCCTGAACTACGCGTGCATCCCCGCGAAGGCGGTGCTGCGCTCGGCGGACCTCCTCAGCGAGGTGCGCGAGGCGGAGGAGTTCGGCCTGAGAGTCGGGGGCGTCGAGGTGGACTACCCGGCAGTGCAGACCCGGCGAGAGAAGGTCGTGGGGACCTTGACGAGTGGAGTGAGCGGACTCTTCAAGAAGAACGGGATCGACCTCATCGAGGGCGAGGCGCGGCTGCTCGGACGGGGCGCGGCCGGCGGGGGCGCGGGGGGCGGCTCCACAGACGGCTCCCCCGGGCCCCTCGCCGTGCTCGTCGCCGATCCCCCCGGCGCGGGGGGCGGAACGGAGCTCGAAGCGGGCGTCGTCATCCTCGCCACCGGCTCCGTCCGGCGGACCATCCCCGGCGTGGAGTTCGGCGGCGCGGTGATCGGGACCGAAGAGGCCTGGGCGCTCCCCGAGCTCCCGGGACGGCTCGCCGTCGCGGGCGCGGGGGCCTCCGGGGCGGAGATCGCCTCGGGCTTCGCGCGCCTGGGGAGCGAGGTCGTGCTGTTCGAGACGCTCGACCGGGTTCTCCCCACCGAGGACGCCGACATCTCCCGCCTCGTCGAGCGGGGCCTCAAGCGCCAGGGGATCGAGGTCCTCACGGGGACCGCGATCGAAGAGGTCGGCGCGATCGAGGGCGGCGTGAGCCTGAGCTACGCGGGCGCGAACGGGCCCGAGTCGACGACGGCGGACCACCTCGTGATCGCGGCGGGACGCGGGGCGGACGTGGAGGCCCTGGGCCTCGCGGCGTCGGGCGTCGAGCTGGATACCCCATCCGGGGCACGCGGCGATCAGGGCCTCGTGAAGGTCGACGGGGCGATGCGCACGAGCGTCCCCGGGGTCTACGCGATCGGCGACCTCGTCCCGGGGCCGGCCCTCGCGCACAAGGCCTCCGACGAGGGCATCATCGCCGCCGAGGACTCCGCCGGCCTG
>DASZFE010000052.1:0-1972 GCA_035940155.1 Solirubrobacteraceae bacterium
GCGAGATCGGGCGGGCCTACCACAAGCTGAACTTCGGGGACCTCCCCCACGGGGCGCCCGCGGGGGAGGTCGCGCGGGGCGGGGGAACTCAGATCGCGGATGCGTGGTTCGAGAACGCGACGGGGGAGCGCGTGACGAGCGCCTCCCAGGAGGAGCCCCTGTCGATGTGCTTCGAGGCCCGCCTCGGGGAGGCCCTCGAGGACCCGGTGCTCGCGGCGACGCTGCGGACGGAGCTCGGGCACACGATCGTGGTGGCGCGCTCGGACCAGCACGGCGCGGGGACGGGAGCGTTCGCGGCGGGCGAGGGGATCGTGGCGCGCTTTGCGATCCCGAACTGGCTGACCCCGAGCCGGTACACGCTGACGCCCTCGATCGCGCGGGCGGGCACCGGCGAGGAGGCGCTGGCGCTCGTGGAGGACATGGCGGAGATCGTCGTGCACGGGAGCGGGAGCGGGGGCATCCTGGAGCTTCCGGTGGACGTGAGGATCAACCGGCTGTGAGCGCGGGTGAGGGCGCCCTGACGTCCCCCCCGGCGCGCGCGCGGCGTGCGGGACGACACGCGCACGGCCCATCGGCGCTGGGGGGGGACCTGCGGCGGTTCTGGTCGCTGACGTTGATGCTCGCGCGGACGGAGTTCAAGCTGCGCTTCTTCGGCTCGGCGCTGGGGTACGTGTGGACGCTGGCGCGCCCGCTGCTGCTCTTCGGGGTGCTCCTGTTCGTGTTCACGCAGATCTTCAAATTCACGCGCGGGCACGGCGTGCCGCACTACCCGGAGTACCTCCTCTTAGGGATCATCCTGTTCACGTTCTTCGCGGAGGCGACGACGGGCTCGGTGACGTGCCTGGTGAACCGGGAGAGCCTGCTGCGGAAGGTCCGCTTCCCCCACCTGGTGATCCCGCTCTCGGTCTCGCTGACCTCGCTGTTCAACCTGGGGATGAACCTGATCGTGGTCTTTGTCTTCATCCTCGCGAGCGGGATCACGCCGCGGCTGAGCTGGCTGGAGCTCCCCTTCCTGGTGGCGCTCCTGGTGGTCCTGACGACGGGGATCGGGATGATCCTCTCGGCGCTGTACGTCCGCTACCGGGACATCGCGCCGATCTGGGAGGTGATCGCGCAGATCCTCTGGTACGGCTCGCCGATCCTGTACACGGTGCAGTTAATCGAGTCCAAACCGGAACACATGCTGCTGGGGATCCCGTTCTCGCGGCTGCTCGTGATGAATCCGCTCGGGGCGATCATCACGCAGGCGAACAAGGCGCTCTTGAACCCCGCGGCGCCCTCGGCGGCGCAGGCGCTCGGGAGCACGGCGCGCCTGCTGGTCCCGCTGGGCATAATCGGGGCGATCTTCGCGGTGGGCCTCTGGTTCTTCGACCGCGAGGTCCCACGGATCGCGGAGAACCTCTGAGACGATGAGCCACGTGAGCACCGAGACGCCACCGGAGACCGCGCCCGCGAACGACGAGGGGGATCTGCGCGCCGAGAACGAGCGCCTGCGCTCTCGTTTGGAGGCGCTGGAGTCCGAGCTCGTGGAGGTGCAGGCGCGGGCGAACGCGGAGGTGGCGCGGTGGGAGGAGCGGGCGTACTGGCTGGAGCGCTGGCAGATCGACCTGAACGCGATCATGCGCCGCCCAGGGGCGCTCCCGGCGATGGAGGCGCTGCGCTCGGTGCGGGGGGTGTGGTGGAGGCTCAAGCGCCTGAAGCGCAGGCTGCTGAACGGGTGAGGGGGGTCGAGTGAGGCCAGTCAAGGGCGCCTGGAGGGCGCACGACAGGTCAAGGGGCCGACAGGAGGGAGGCCCGAGCATTTCAGTTGTGATCCCGGTGAAGGACGGGGAGCGCTACCTCGCGGAGGTCCTCGGAGCCCTGGAGCGGGAGGGCCCGGATGAGGTGCTCGTGATCGACTCGGGCTCGCGGGACTCCTCGCCTGCGATCGCGCGGGCGGCGGGGGTGGGGGTCCTGGAGATCGACCCCGGGG
>DASZFE010000053.1:0-2683 GCA_035940155.1 Solirubrobacteraceae bacterium
CCGCGAGGAGGATCGTGAGGGTCGACTGCATGATGAAGACGAGTCCGTAGCCGAGGAAGAAGCGCACCGCCTGCAGGTCGACGGTCGCGCGGGACATCAGCTGGCCGGTCTGCTGGTGGTCGAAGAAGCCGAGCTCCAGTCGCTGCAGGTGACCGTAGAGCAGCCGGCGCAGGTCGTACTCGAGGCCCAGGGAGACGTGCCCGGCGACGATCCGCCGCGCGTAGGTGAGCGCCCAGCGCAACAGCACCGCCGCCAGGAGCGCCCCCGCGATCAGTGAGAGGGTATGGCGGTCGTGGGCGTGCGCGGCGCCGGTGCGGTGGGCGGCGCCCTGGTTGATCGTTTCCACCGCGCGCCCCATCAGCAGGGGGATCCCGACCGTCATGATCATCGCGACGCTCGCGAGCGCCCACGAGATCGTCAGTCCACGTTTGTAGGGGCGCAGGAAGCCCAGGAGGCGAAAGAAGGTCTGCATAGTTGCTTAGTCAACGATTATTGCACTTGCCGCGGGCTCTCGACCTGCGCGATCGAGCGCGCGGATCTTCGCGCGGACGCGGCCGCGGGTCTCGGTGAGCTCGCGGTGGAGCTTCGTGAGCTCGGCGGAGCGGTGCTCTACGAGGTCGAGCTGACGCTCGATGTGGCCGAGGGCCTCGGCGAGGAGCTCGCGGCGGCGGGTCGGCTCGACGTCCTCGCGCCGGAGCTCCGCGCGGACGGCCGCGCGGGCCTCCTCGGCGGTGAGGAGGGTCTTCAGCTCCTCCAGGGTGACGCCGAGGAGGTGCTTCAGGCGCATCACCTCGCGCAGGCGCTCGACCTCCTCCTCGGTGTAGACGCGGTGCTGGCCGGAGTGGCGCGCGGGGGCCTCGGGGAGGAGGCCGATCTCCTCGTAGTAGCGGATCGTCCGGGGCGTCGTGCCGACCAGGCGCGCGACGTCGCCGATGCGCAGGCTCGTCTCGCCGGCGCTCACGCCGCGGCCCGCTCGGTCCCGAGGTGTGCGGGGGCCTCGAGCGCCCCGGCGCGGTGGCGGGGGCGCAGGAGGCAGACGCCGGCGCCGAGGAGGGCGCTGGCGGAGAGGACCCAGAGGGCGAGGTGCATGTTCGCGATGAAGGGGTCCAGGCGCCGCTCGGAGAGCCCGCGGGTGAGGCCCGAGAAGACCGCGAAGAGGGTCGCGCGGGGGACCGCGGAGGTGACGACGGCGAGGACGAAGGCGATCGAGATGACCGCGCCAGTGTTCTGCAGCAGCGTCCGCGCGCCCGCGGCGATCCCGCGACGGTGGGGCGGGACGGCGCCCATCATCGCGGCGGTGTTCGGGCTGTTGAACATCCCCGAGCCGACCCCGACGACGAGGAGCCAGAGGCCGCTCTGCCAGTAGGGGGTGTGGACCTGCAGGGTGCTCATCGCGGCGAGGCCCGCGGCGGTCGTGAGCATCCCGAGCGCGGCGAGGGTCCGGGAGCCGTGGCGGTCGGCGTAGACGCCCGCGAGGGGGGAGGCGACGAGCATCCCGAGGGCGAGCGGGATCAGCTCGACGCCGGCGGTGATCGGGTCGGCGCCCTGGGCGCCCTGGAAGTAGAAGACGAACAGGAACATCAAGGCGAAGCGGGCGAAGCCGTTGATGAAGGCAGCGGCGGTCGCGGCGGCGAAGAGGCGGTTCTCGAAGAGCCTCAGGTCGAGCATGGGCGCCCGGGAGCGGCGCTCGACCACGACCCAGAGGGGGAGCAGGAGGAGCGCCGTGAGCAGGCACCCGAGCACGAGCGGGCTGCCCCAGCCGCTGATGCCCCCGCGGGAGATCCCGAGGACGAGGCCGGTGAGGCCGAGGATGAAGGTCGCGTTGCCGAGGATGTCGTAGCCGCGGACCGTGTCGGGCTTTGCGAGCTCGCGCAGGATCAGCGCGCCCCAGGCGGCCCCGGCGAGGGCGAGGGGGACGTTGAACCAGAAGACCCAGTGCCAGGAGATCTCCACCAGGACGCCCCCGAGGATCGGGCCGAGGACGAGGCCGATCGCGGCGACCATCGTGTTCGCCCCCATCGCGAGCCCGAGCTGCTCCTTGGGGAAGGCGTCGGTGACGAGCGCGGCGGCGTTGGCGAAGAGGAAGGCCGAGCCGATCCCCTGCAGGACGCGCCAGAGAATCAGGACGGTGGCGTCCGGGGAGAAGCCCGCGCCCAGGGAGGCGAGGGCGAAGAGGAGGAAGCCCCCGATGTAGGCGCGCTTGCGCCCGAAGAGGTCGGAGAGCCGCCCGGCCATCAGGACCAGGACGGTCGCGGCGATCAAGTAGGCGAGGATCACCCAGACGAGCGCCAGCAGGCTCGTGTGCAGCGAGCGCTCCAGCGCGGGGAGGGCGATGATCAGCGTCCCGGAGTTCGTCGCCGCGAGGAGCATCCCGAGGCTCGTGCAGGAGAGAGCCCACCACTTGTAGTGCTCGTGGCTCCCCGCGACCCCCGCGGACATGCGCCGCGGCCTATCCACTCGGTCCTCCAAGGCTGAACGACCCCCATGGCTCGAAATTGACGTGAACGTAAAGATCAGGATAGCAGGGGGTCTTGGGCCGCTCAAGGCTCGTCCGGCGCCCCGAGCTCCTCCCCGATGCTCCCCCGGCGGTGGTGCTAAAACGGGGGCGTGGAGGATCGCGTGGAGAAGTCCGAGGCGCAGTGGCGGGAGGAGCTGACGCCCGAGCGCTACGAGGTTCTGCGGC
>DASZFE010000054.1:0-2075 GCA_035940155.1 Solirubrobacteraceae bacterium
GCCGCGCCAGGTCCCCCACGACCCGCTCCTCCCCGCCCCGCGTCCGGTAGGCGTTGTGGATGAAGAGAACCATCTCACGGCAAACCTAGACTCTCTCCCACCCGTGCGCTCTCCCGCCTCGATCCTCATCCCCACGCGCGCCCGGCCCGACTACCTCCAGGTCGCCCTCGCCTCGATCGCCCCTCAGGCCGCCCGCGCGGGCGCGGAGGTCCTCGTGATCGACGACGCCGGGGACACCCCCGCGATCCGCGCCCTCGCCGAGCGCCTCGGCGCGCGCTACGAGCCCCACCCCGGGCCCCTCGGCCTCAACGTCGCCCGCAACACCGGCCTGGAGCGCTCCACCAGCGAGCTCCTCGTCTTCGTCGATGACGACGTCGAGGTCGCCCCCGGCTGGCTGGAGGCCCTCCTGCGCGCCGCCCGCGAGCACCCCGAGATCGAGGTCTTCACCGGGCCCGTCCGCCCGCGCCTCGAAGGTCCCGCCCCCCGCTCCTGCGGGCGCGAGGGCCCCCCGATCACCTCTCTGGACCTCGGCGAGCGCGACACCCGGAACGTCCGCTTCGCCTGGGGGGCCAACATGGCCATCCGACGCTCCGCCCTGGAGCGTATCGGACCCTTCGACACCACCCTCGCCGACGGGGGGGACGAGCAGGAGTGGCAGGAACGCCTCCGCCGGGAGGGGCAGGGGCAGCGAGAGGCCCCGGGAGAAGGGTCGGACGCGGGGCGAGGGCAGGGCCGGGATCGGGGGCCCGTCCTCTACGTCGCCCAAGCCGCCCTCGACCACCGACGCGCCGGTCCCGACGCCCGCCTGCGCTCCCTCTCCCGCGCCGCCCACGCCCGCGGGCGCGCCGCCCGCCGCTTCGACGCTCGGCGCGGTCAGGCCCCCTCCCTCGCTCGTGAGCTCCGCACCCTCGCCGGCTGCCTCGGGCACGTGGTCCGCCGGCGCTGCCCCGCCGGCCTCACCATGGTCGCCCACTCCGCCGGGCGCCTCCGGGAGGGACTGCGAGAGGCCGCACCGCACGGGCGTGGAGGCCATGCTGCGACGACCCCGAGCGCCCCCCACGCAGCTCCGGCCGCCCCGCACGCGGGCTCCGCCGATCCCCGCGCCATCCCCACCGACGACTTCCTCTCCGGGGAGAGCGGGACCGTCGGCGGGCTCGACGGGGTCCGGCGCGGCGCAGAGGACGTTCTCCTCGACGCCCGGGAGATCGCGAGCGGGCGTCGCCTGCGGCTCGCCCGGGCCGCCCGCCATGAGCCCCCGCGCCGCCGCGTCCTCGTCCTCGGGGTCGAGCGCCCCGAGCACCGCCGGCTCGCCGCCGCCGCCCACACCGAGCTCGAACGCTCCCGCCACGAGGTCCGGCTGCGCTTCGGCCTCCCCGGGGGGCTCGGGAAGTTCGAGAACCTCAACCGCCTGCTCGACGGGCTCGACATGGCGGAGTACGACTGGCTGCTCGTCCTCGACGACGACCTCGCCCTCCCCCGGGGGTTCCTCGACCGGTTCCTCCTCCTCGCCGAGCGTTTCTCGCTCGACCTCGCCCAGCCCGCGCATCGCCTGCGCTCGCACGCCGCCTGGCGGATAACCCGCCGCCGTCCCGGCCTCTTGGCGCACGAGACCCGCTTCGTGGAGATCGGGCCCGTGACCGCCTTCGCGCGGCGCACCCTCCCGACCCTCCTCCCCTTCCCGCCGCTCGCCATGGGCTGGGGCCTCGACCTCCACTGGGCCGCCCTCGCGCGGGAGCGCGGCTGGCGCTGCGGCGTCATCGACGCGGTCCCGATCCGTCACATCGCCGCCCCCGCCGCGAGCGCCTACTCGCGCGAGGCCGCCCTCGCCGAGGCCCGCGCCTTCCTCTCAGAGCGCCCCCACCTCAGCGCCCGCGAGGCCCAGGTCACGCTCGCGACCCATCGGCGCCTGCAGCCATGAAAGTCGCCGTCGTCGCCGAGTTCTACCCCCGCCGCGAGGATCCCGTCCTGGGCATCTGGGCGCACCGCCAAGCCCTCGCCGCGCGGGCCGCGGGCGCCGAGGTCGAGGTCCTCGTCCTGCACCGCCTCGTCCCCCCCCGCGCCGCCCTCGCCGTCGG
>DASZFE010000055.1:0-1649 GCA_035940155.1 Solirubrobacteraceae bacterium
CCCTCCTCCTCCCCGTCGCGATCATCCTCCGCGCGCTGCAGCCCCTCCAGCCCAAGGCGACCGGCTCGAGCCTCGACCTCTGGATCCCCCCCGCCCCGCTCAACCGCCTCCTCGAGCTCCCCCTCGACCTCGAGGGCGCCGTCATCGGCCGCGGCGGGAGCATCCCCGCGGGGCTCTCCCTCCTCGCCGTCTTTCGCTGATCAGGCCGCGGGGGCGCGCAGTTCGTAGAGCAGCCCCGCGCGCTCGCCCGGGTAGGCCAGTTGCGCCGTCACGTCCACGCCGTGCGCCCGTACCCACTCGACGATCGGCGAGCACGCCGGGAGCTCGTGGTTGGGCTGGCGCGGGCACCTCCCGTGCGTCAGCACGTAGCGAACCTCGCCCCGCCGGACCTCGTCCTGGAGCCGGCCGATCGTCAGGAGCGCCCGCGCGTTCACCCCCTCCAGCAGCAGCACCGGGCGCGCGTCGCGGACGATCATCGGCGCCGCCAGCGTCGGCGCGCTCGCCGCCAGCTCGTAGCGCGCCCCGTCCTGGTGCGCGCGCAGGAAGGCCGAGAGGCGGCTCACCAGCGCCGCGTGCAGGGACGGCGAGAGCGCCTCGTCGCTCGCGTGCGTCCGGATCACCCCCACGCTGCGCGCCAGCGGGAACGTCAGCACCGCCACCGCCGCCAGCGCCGTCGCCGAGCCCGCGCCCCACCACCACAGCCACCCCCGCGTCCGCCCCTGCCCCAGCGTCGCCAGCGCCCCCGCGAGGATCAGCACGAGCACGGCCGCGAGCGCGATCAGCGCCCCGGCCCGCTGGATCGATTCCCCTTCGACGGCCACCAGGACCTCCAGTCCACACAGCCCCACGCCCACCCCGAGGGCACCGACGGCACGCGGATCCGATCTCCCATCCCTCCCCGGCCGAGCCCCGGCCCGGAAGCCAAGCGCCGCGAGGCCCGCCCCCAGCGCCGCCGCGATCGCCGGTGTGAACGCCTCCAGGTACCGCGGGTGAAGGCGCGCGGTGAAGCTGAAGAGGACCAGGCCGCACCCCAGCCACACCGCCACCGCTGCCACCCCCGCCCCCGCCCGCGTCGCCCTCAGGCGCCCCCGACCCTCGACCCGCGGACCCTCGACCCGCCGGCCCCCCACCTCCGTGCGCTCCCACAGCACCGGCCGGCAGACCCACAGCGCCAGACCACCCAGGAGGAGCGCCCCGAGCAGCAGCACCCCCACGAGCCCCCCGTAGTCCAGCTCTTCGTGCGCCAGCAGCCGGACCGGCGACGGCGCGCTCCTCACGCCCCCCCTCGACCCCCCGAACGCCTGCGGACGCGCCCTCCCCAGCAGCCGTTCCGTCCCGTCGAACACGAACACCGAGCTCCACACGCTCCCGTCCGTCGACCCCAGCGCGTACGGCCGATCCCCCCCCGGCGTCAGCGAGACGATCGTGATCCACGACAGCGCCGTCGCCACGAACACGCACCCCGCGAGGACGAGCCCGCGCGCGCGCGGGGTGGTTTTTCTGGAGTGCCCGTCCCCCCCTCCCGCAGAGGGCGACGGCGCGGCTGAGGGCAGCAGCCACGCCAGCACCGCCAGCGCCGGGAGCGCCACGGCGATCTCAAGGAGCTTCACGTTGAAGGCCAGCCCCAAGACCGCCCCGGCGAGAAGAAG
>DASZFE010000056.1:0-3163 GCA_035940155.1 Solirubrobacteraceae bacterium
CGAAGTCGACATCGGTGGTATCGGCCATCAACCGGATCCGGTGCTTGATCTCGTCGGTGATGTGCGGCACGACCTGCACGGTCCCACCGAGGTAGTCCCCGCGGCGCTCCCGGCGGATCACCGTGTTGTAGATCCCCCCCGCAGTCACGTTGGAGGCGCGCGAGGTGTTCACGTCGGTGAAGCGCTCGTAGTGGCCCAGGTCCAGGTCCGTCTCCGCGCCGTCCTCGGTCACGAAGACCTCCCCGTGCTGGTAGGGGGACATCGTCCCCGGGTCCACGTTGATGTACGGGTCGAACTTCTGCAGCCCCACCGTCAGCCCGCGCGCAACCAGCAGCCGGCCGATCGACGCCGCCGCGATCCCCTTCCCCAGCGAGGACACCACACCGCCGGTCACGAAGATGAACCGGGTCTTCGAGGGGACGTCGGCGCGACGTTCGGGAGAGGTCGAGCTCACGCCTGAGTGGATCGATCGAGCATCATCGAGGTCTCCCCAGGGAGTCTAGTCCGCGCAGCCCCGGCGTTCTCTCCACGAGCGCCGAGATCGAGCGCAGCTCGCCGTAGACCGTCAGCGCGAGGATCACCCCGAGCGCGATCCCCTGTCCGAGCGTGGAGAGGCTGAGCACGATCCACAGGCCGGCCAGGGCTCCGACCAGGTTCGCCCCCGTGTCCCCCAGAAGCGCGCGCTCGCGCAGGTCGTAGACGCCGGCCACAAGCGCCGGGGCGATGAAGAGGCCCAGCGACCACAGTGGTTTCAGGCTTGCCGTCCCCGCGCTCAGGCCCGCGCCCAGGAGCACGAAGGCCTTCCCGGTGCGGCCCGGGCGCAGGTCGAGGAGGTTGAAGAGGTTGGTCGCCAACACCAGGACCGCCACCGCGAGCAGGTAGCGTCCGACGTCCTCCCCCGTGTGGCTCAGCGCGTAGAGCGCCAGCCCGAGCGAGCCCGCGGCCTTCAGCGCGCCCGTCGAGAGCTCCCCGCGCAGCACCGCCCCGCCGTGCCCGCGCCACCCTCGCTGCCCGCCCCCGAGCGTGTCGTCGATCAGCCCCAGCAGCGCGACCCCGACCACGTAGAACGTGATCCTCG
The DNA here is from genome assembly GCA_035940155.1 of Solirubrobacteraceae bacterium. Lineage (GTDB taxonomy): Bacteria > Actinomycetota > Thermoleophilia > Solirubrobacterales > Solirubrobacteraceae > Palsa-744. The sequence goes on from DASZFE010000056.1 coordinate 1,079, forward strand.
GTCCCACCGGGAAGAAGGCCACCGATTCGTCGAACTCCCGCACCAACGAGAGCGGGATCAACGCCACTAGCGCCGCCGCCACGCTCAGCACCCCGAAGGGGAAGACCAGGGGACGCTTGCGGTAGTTCGGGCGCACGTGGCCCCCGGCGAGCAGCGCGCGCAGCGTAAGTGGAGCCATCGCCACCGCGGTCGCCAGGGCCAGGACGAAGGGGAGCGCGTGCACGTGCGGACCATAGCCTCGCGCCCGGACGAGGCGGGCGCGGGCAAGCGAGCCGCGCGGGCCACGCGGACGGTCAGCGGGCGCCCACGCGGGGCATGAGCGCGTCGGCCGTGGGCTTGCTCCCGTATGCCCCCCGGGCGCCCGTCAGGGCGAAGGCGAGCGCGGCCCGCCCGGCGATCGCGTCGAGGTCGTCGACGCTCGGGAGGCCGTGGCTCTTGAACCAAGGGACCTGCGAGGGTTCGCTCGAGCTCACCTCCGCGCCGACCGTCTCCACACCCTTCGCGTTCAGGCCGCGGAGCAGCCCGGCTTCGAATTCCCCGGCGAGGTGTTCGGCTTCGGAGCTCCAGCCCGAGGGTTCGCCGCGCACGAGCACCACCCCGTCCAGGCGCTGCAGCTGGCCGTCGAAGGCGGAGAAGAGACGGTTCTGCACGTGCCCGAGGAACGGGCCTCCGTTCACGAGCTCCACGGCGATCCGGAAGCCGAACTTCTCCATCAGGCCCGGTTCGCTCCCGAGCGCCGCGTAGCGCGTGCCCGAGGCTTCCCGTGCCAGACCCGCGGTGTCCAGCGGCTCGCGTACCGCGAGCACCGTCGCGAGGTCCCCCCCGGCCTGCGTGACCGCTTCGCGGGCGAAGCCGTCGATGGGGTCCGAGGCGCCGCCGAGAAAGACCAGTCCGACCGTGCGACCGCGCAGGAGTCCGTGCACGGCGATCGGGTAGAGGTCTTCCTGCACGGCCTTCGAGGCCGCGATCTGCCCGCGCAGTTCTTCGGCGCGGTGATTCGCGCCGTCGACTTCGGCGCGCAGGTCGCGCACGACGCCGCTCTTGGCCGAGGAGACCAGGTTCGAGTCCCCGATCGCCACGCCGATCAGCACCCCGACCGCGAGCGCGAGCAGGACCGCCGCGAGCGAGATGGCGTGATAGCGATAGTCGAACACCCGCGGTCCCCTCGCGTCAGCCGGCCGCGTCCAGGCCGAGGAGCAGCTGGAGCTTCAGCCACAGCAGGTCCACGACGTCGCGCAGCGCCGGGGTCAGCCAGATCACGGCGATCATCGCGATCACCCCCGCGAGGATCACGAAGAGCAGCGGCGCGATCCCGGGGCGCGGACGATAGAGGCGGCTCACGCCCTTCGCGTCGACGAGGATCTCCCCGATCCGCAGACGCGTCAAGAACGTCGAGGACATCCCTTCGCGGTTGCGGTCCAGGAACTCCACGAGGTTGAAGGGCGCGCCGACCGCGACGATCAGCCGCGCCCCCTTCTCCGCGGCGATCAGCATCGCCAGGTCCTGGCTCGTGCCAGGGGCGGGCACGAGCTTGAAGGGCAGCTCGAGGCCCTCCAGGCGATCGCGGCCCGGGGCGTTCCCGTCGGAGTAGGAGTGCACCACGAGCTCCGCCCCGCGCTCGTGCGCGCGCACGAGCGACTCCGTGCTCGCGGAGTCCATGTCCCCGACGACCATCTCCGGGCAGAGGCCCGCCTCGAGGACGGCCTCCGCGGCGCCGTCCACGGCGACGATCGCCGGGCGCACGTCGCGGATGAAGGGGCGCAGCGCCCGCAGGTCGCGCTGATGGCCCACCCCGCGGACGATCACGAGCGCCGGTCGGTCGCGGAAGTCCGTCGCAAAGCGCGGCAGCTCGATCCGCCCGGCGAGCAGCTCGCGCTCCTCGCGCATGTGCTCGATCGTGTTGCGCGCGAAGCGCTCCAGCGCATCGCCGATCTCCTCCCGGCGCGCCCGGGTCTCCGCGCGCACGCGCTCCAGGTCGAGGACCTCCCCGCGCGCGATCACCTCGCCCTCGGTCGCCCCACCCCCGCGCAGCACCTCCCCCCCTCGGACGGTGATCCGATCTCCGTCGGAGATCGTCTTAAAGAG
>DASZFE010000057.1:0-9961 GCA_035940155.1 Solirubrobacteraceae bacterium
CCGCGCCCGCCAGCGAGCCCCAGACGCGCTCCTGCGCCGGGCTCACCGCTTCGGTCGTCGAGGAGTACGGCGGGCGCACCAGCCGCGGACGGACGCCCGTGATCCCGCTGATCGCGCTCTCGGTCAGGGAGATCTGGAGCCTCGCCTCCCAGTTCGGCATCCCCAGGAGATCCGCGTGCGTGAAGGTGTGGTTGCCGAGCTGGAAGCCCTCCCAGTGGAGCATCCGCGTCAGCTCCGGGTGGCGGACCACCTGGCTGCCGACCTCGAAGAACGTCGCCAGCACCTGCTCGGAGCGCAGGATCGCCGCGATCTTCGGCGTCCATTCCGGGCTCGGGCCGTCATCGAAGCTCAGCGCGATCAGACGTCCGGGACGGGGCTCGTGGGAAACCAGGCCGCCGTGGCCGTCGGAGACCAGCACCGGCCGCGAGCCCGTCAGCGAGGAGCTCGTCGCCTGGCGGGAGCCCGTCCCCGCCGCCCCGATCGTCTTCGTCGTGAAGCCGTCCACCAGCAGCAGCAGCACGAGCATCCCGAAGCAGAGGCCCAGCAGCGCGCGCCGCCCCCACGGGTGCGGAGGGACGCTCGTCGTGACGGGGTTCCCGCCGGACGGCTCAGGCTCCCCGGATGCGTGCGGGCTCGACTCCACGGACTCCATCCAAGGATGATCATAGGCTCGCGTGATCGATCCCCCCACCATGAACCCACGGGCCCGTCGGGCGAGCCTCGCCGCGCTCGCCCTGGCGCTCTCCGCCGCGCCCGCGCTCGCCGCGCTCGCCCCCGGGCCGCGCACCGCGGCGGCGCCCCCCTCCGAACAGCCCCCGGTGCGCACCGCGACCGTCGAGATCGCCCTCGACCGCCCGCTGGCCCGGTTCTCCCCCCGAGCCGCCCTCGGCGGCGGCCTCGACGGACACGGCGCGGGTGAAACCGCGCAGATCTACACACCCCCCAACGTCCGAGCCATGTCCGCCGCCGGGCTCGGGCAGATCTCCTACCGCCTGCGCACCGAGCTCGGCGTCCAGGCCTGGCACATCGACCCCGCCGGCGCCTGGAGCGACCCCCGCCGCCATGAGGGCTACTGGACCACGACCTCCACGCCCCCGCGGACCGCCCCCGCCGTCTCCTGGGGCTACTCCCTCCCCCGCCGCGGCGACACCGTCGACCAGGCCGACGACACCGGCCACTCCAGCCTCGACGACGGCGACCCGCGGAGCTTCTGGAAGAGCAACCCCTACCTCGACTCCCGCCTCACCCACGAACCCGAAGCCGCCCACCCCCAGTGGGTCCTCATCGACCTCCACCGCCCCCGCCCCCTCGACGCCCTGCGGATCGCCTGGGCCGCCCCCTGGGCGCTGCGCTTCCACGTCCAGGAGTTCCTCGGCCCCAGCGCCGTGATGATCGCCGGGCACCCCCCCGGGACTTGGCGCGACTTCCCCCGCGGCTCCTTTCGCGGGCGCCCCGGCGTGCAGACCCTGCGGCTCGCCCCGGCCCCGACGCGCGTGCGCTTCGTGCGGATTCTGCTCCTGGCAAGCTCCCACGCCGCGCTCCCGGGCGGGCACGACATCCGCGACCGCCTCGGCTACGCCATCCGCGAGCTCCACCTCGGCCTCCTCGACCGCCACGGGCGCCTGCACGATCTCATCCGCCATACCCCCTCCGGCGCCCAGACCGTCATCTACACCTCCTCCACCGACCCCTGGCACCGCGCCGCCGACCGCAACCCCGGCTACGAGCAGCCGAGCTTCCAGACCGTCCTTCACAGCGGCCTCACGCACGGCGAACCCCTCCTCGTCCCCGTCCCCGTCCTCTACGGGACCCCCGCGAACGCCGTCGCGGAGCTCCGCTACCTGCGCGCGCTGCACGTCCCCATCCGCGGCGTCGAGCTCGGCGAGGAGCCCGACGGACAGCTCGCCTCCCCCGAGGACTACGGCGCCCTCTACCTCCAGTTCGCCCGCGCCATCCACCGCGCCTTCCCCGGCCTCCCCCTCGGCGGCCCGGGCTTCCAGACCTCGATCCCCGACTGGCTCTACTGGCCCGACGCCCACGGCGACCGCTCCTGGACGCACCGCTTCCTCGACTACCTCGCCGCCCACCGCGCCCTCGGCGAGCTCGGCTTCTTCTCCTTCGAGTGGTACCCCTACGACAACGTCTGCGCCGACCCCGCCCCCCAGCTCGCCGGCGCCTCCGCCCTCCTCTCCCGCTCGATCGCCCTCCAGCGCCGCCACGGGCTCCCCCCGAGCCTCCCCCTCCTCGTCACCGAGTACGGCTACTCCGCCTTCGCCGGCCAGGACGAGGTCGACATGCCCGGCGCCCTCCTCGACGCCGACACCCTCGGCACCCTCCTCGACGAAGGCGCGAGCGCCGCCTACCTCTACGGCTACGAGCCCGACGCCCTCCTGCAGGAATCAGAACGCTGTGAGACCTGGGGCAACCTCGCCCTCCTCCTCAGCGACGAATCCCACCGCCTCCGCGCCCCCCTCGCGACCTTCTGGGAGACCCGGATGCTGACCCGCGACTGGGTCCTCCCCGGGAGCGGCGCCCACACCCTCTACGCGACCCGCTCCGACGCCCTCGACCCCGCCGGCCGGCCGCTCGTCCGCGCCTACGCCCTGCGCCGCCCCGACGGCCGGCTCGGCGTGCTCCTGCTCAACACGAGCCCCTCCCGGCCCTACAGGGTCACCCTCCGGCTCACCAGGGGCGCCGCGGGTACGACCGGGGCCGGACTCGTGGCAGGCCCCGGCGGCACCCCGTCGGGGCCGTTGACCGGGCCCCTCCAGGAGTGGCAGCTCTCAGCCGCCGACTACCGCTGGCAGGCCCGCGGGCCCGCGGGACGCCCCAGCCTCGACCGTCCTCCAGTGCACACCGTCCTCGCCGACGGCGCGAGCGCCGTCACGCTGCCGCCCTACTCGGTGACGGTCCTGCGCGCCGCCGCCCCCACCGACTGAGCCGCCCGGGCCACCAGCACCGCCTGGCGCAGCTGAGTCGAGGAGTCGTGACTCGCCACGAGCCGGCGGGTGTGGAGGGAGGTCCCAGAGGCACGGAGGGCGACCTCTCGGGTCTCATTGAAAAAACGCCGCGCGCGCGCCACGCGCGCGTGCGCGGGGTCGGAAAAAACAGAGCCCGCACCCACAGCTGCGATAGAACCCGCCCCCGTCGCCCCGACCTGCGCGACCGGGAGGGTCGAGAAGCCGATCGCGCCGGCGACGAGGCCTGCGAGCCAGAGGCTCGCCGCGCTCCCCGCGAGGGCGCCCGCGAGCGTCACCCAGCGCCGGCGCCTGCCGTGCTCGTCGAGGAATACCGGTCGCTCTCGTCCCGTGGCCGTCCAGACGGTCGCGGTGCTCTCCCGAAGGGTCTGCATTCGGGGGCCATCATACGGGCCGCCCGGACGCCGGCGGGGGCTCCGTACCCCTGTTTAAGTCAATCTTCTTCAACTCCTAACGAAGCGCGTCCGATCGTGTGGGGCCGAGCGCCCGGAGGCGCGCGAGCACCTTGACACGACCGTGTTAAGGAAGGGGTGATCGCTGCTAGCATCCGGTCAATGCGCGACTATCTCGATGAGATCTCCCGGCGCGTCGTCGTCTACGACGGCGGCATGGGCGCCACGCTCGAGCAGTTCGACCTCACCCCCGAGGACTACGGCGGCCTGCAGGGCAAGTGCCACGAGGCGCTCGTCCTGAACCGCCCCGACGTGATCGAGGGCGTGCACGCCTCGATGCTCGATGCCGGCGCCGAGGTCGTGGAGACCGACACCTTCCAGGCATCCCGCCTCAAGCTCGACGAGTGGGGCCTCGCCGATTACACCGTCGAGATCAACACCAAGGCCGCCGAGATCGCCCGCAAGGCCGCCGGCGAGCACCGCTTCGTCGCGGGCTCCATCGGCCCCACCGGCTTCCTGCCGGCATCTGAAGATCCCACCCTCGGGCAGATCCGCTTCGGCGAGCTCGTCGAGGTCTTCACCGAGCAGGCCGCCGGACTGATCGACGGCGGCGCCGACCTCATCATCGTCGAGACCGCCCAGGACATCCTCGAGGTCAAGGCCGCCGTCTTCGGCGCGCGTGCGGCCTTCAAGAGCACGGGCCGCACGCTCCCGATCCACACCTCCGTCTCCCTCCTCCCCAACGGCGGGAAGATGCTCCTGGGCACGGACATCTCCGCCGTCCTCGCCACCCTGGAGGCGTTGAAGGTCGACGTCATCGGCCTGAACTGCTCCACCGGCCCCGAGGACATGCGCGACGCCATCCGTTTCCTGGGCGAGTTCTGCCCCGTGCCCGTCGCGTGCATCCCGAACGCCGGGCTCCCCCTCCAGGGCCCCGACGGAGAGACGATCTTTCCAGAGCAGCCCGAGCCGCTCGCCAAGGCCCTGGAGGAGTTCGTGCAGCGCTACGGCGTCGGGATCGTCGGCGGCTGCTGCGGGACCACCCCAGAGCACATCCGCGCGATCGTGGAGCGCGTCGGCGGGCATGAGGTCGGACCGCGCCCCGCCCCGCGCGCGCCGCATCTCTCCTCGATGATCGCCGCCACCCCGTTGGTGCAGGAGCCCCGCCCGAGCATGGTCGGGGAGCGGGTGAACTCCCAGGGCTCCCGCAAGGCCAAGGAGCTCCTGCTCGCCGAGGACTACGACGGGCTCGTCCAGGTCGCCGAGGATCAGGTCACCGGCGGCGCGCACGTCCTCGACGTCTGCGTCGCCCTCACCGAGCGCCAGGACGAGGACGAGCAGATGCGACAGGTCGTCAAGCGGATCTCCCTCACCCAGGCCGCCCCCATTCAGATCGACTCCACCGAGCCCGAGGTGATCGAGACCGCGCTCGAGCAGATCCCCGGGCGCGCGATCGTCAACTCGGTGAACCTCGAGGCCGGGCGCGAGAAGCTCGACCGCGTCGTCCCCCTCGCCCTCGCCCACGGCGCCGCCCTGATCGCGCTCACGATCGACGAGGTCGGGATGGCCAAGACCGCACAGCGCAAGGTCGAGGTCGCAAAGCGCATCCGCGACCTCTGCTGCTCCGAGCACGGCCTCGACCCGGAGCTCTTGATCTTCGACTGCCTCACCTTCACCCTCACCACCGGCGACGAGGAGTGGCGGCCCTCCGCCGTGGAGACCATCGAGGGCATCCGCGCCATCAAGGCCGAGATCCCCCACGTCAAGACCTCCCTCGGGATCTCAAACGTCTCCTTCGGCGTCGGGTCCGGCGCCCGCGCGGTGCTGAGCTCGGTCTTCCTCCACCACTGCGTCCAGGCCGGCCTCGACCTCTCCATGGTCAACCCCAACCACATCACCCCCTACTCCGAGATCTCCACAGAGGAGCGCGAGCTCGCGGACGACCTCGTCTTCAACCGCCGCGAGGACGCCCTCGAGCGCTTCATCGCCCACTTCGAGTCCAAGGGCGAGGAGGAGACCCAGAGCGCCGCCGACCCCACCGAGGGCATGGAGCCCGAGGAGGCCCTGCACTTCCACATCCTCCGCCGCCGCCGCGAGGGCGTCGAGGACTGGATCGACCGCTCCGTGGAGAAGATCGGCGCCGTCCCCACCCTCAACGAGGTCCTCCTCCCCGCGATGAAGGAGGTCGGCGACAAGTTCGGCGCGGGCGAGCTCATCCTCCCCTTCGTCCTGCAGTCCGCGGAGGTCATGAAGCGCGCCGTCGCCCGCCTGGAGAACTACCTCGACAAGATCGAGGGCTACACCAAGGGGACCGTCGTCCTCGCGACCGTCTTTGGTGACGTCCACGACATCGGCAAGTCCCTCGTGAACACCATCCTCACCAACAACGGCTACACCGTCGTGGACCTCGGCAAGCAGGTCCCGATCCAGACGATCCTCGACGCCGCCCAGGAGCACCGGGCGACCGCGATCGGGCTCTCCGCCCTGCTCGTCTCGACCTCCAAGCAGATGCCCGCCTGCATCGGCGAGCTCCACGCCAAGGGACTCGACTACCCCGTCCTCATCGGCGGCGCCGCCATCAACCGCGCCTTCGGCTACCGCGCCCTCTACCCCGGCGGCAAAGACTCCACCGAGCCCTACGAGCCGGGCGTCTTCTACTGCAAGGACGCCTTCGAGGGGCTGGCGGTGATGGACCAGCTCATCGACCCCGAGGCCCGCGAGACCCTGCGCGAGAAGCTCCGCGCCGGCGCCGAGGCCTTCCGCGAGAAGGGCGAGGAGCCCCAGGAGGAGGTCGACCTCACCGACGCCTCCGTCCGCTCCGCCGTGCGCACCGACGTCCCCGTCCCCACCCCCCCCTGGTGGGGCGTGCGCGAGATCCCCGTCGACCTCGACGAGGTCTACTCCCACCTCGACACCCACGTCCTCTTCAAGCTCCACTGGGGCGGCAAGGGCGTCAAGGGCGAGGCCTGGCGCGAGCTCGTCGAGCAGGACTTCAACCCGCGCCTGCAGCGGATGTGGCGCGAGCAGGACTATCTGCGCCCGAGGGCCCTACTTGGCTTCTTCCCCTGCTACGCCCTCGGCAACGACATCGTCGTCCTGGACCCCGAGGACCGCGCCACCGAGCTCACCCGCTTCGTCTGCCCGCGCCAGCCCAAGGGCGACCGGATCTGCCTCGCCGACTTCTTCCGCCCCGCCGAGAAGGTCGGCGAGGAATATCGCCCCCCCGCCGAGCTCGACGTGATCGCCGTCCAGGCCGTCACGGTCGGCTCGGAGGTCACCGAGCTGATGGCCAAGCTCGAGGCCGAGGGCGAGTTCGCCGAGCAGCTCTTCGTCCACGGCCTCGGCGTCCAGACCGCGGAGGGCCTCGCCGAGTGGCTCCACCACCAGGTCCGCCAGATGCTCGCCATCCCCGCCGCCCAGGGCCGGCGCTACTCCTGGGGCTACCCCGCCGTGCCCGAGCAGTCAGAGCACCTCAAGGTCGAGAAGCTCCTCGGCCTCGCGGACATCGGGATGAGCATCACCGACGGCTACGCCCCCGAGCCCGAGCAGTCCACCCTCGCCCTCGTCGCCCACCACCCCCAGGCGATCTACTTCGGCACCCGCCAGGGGCGGCTCCTGCCCGACGGGTCCCCCGACGACGTCATCAAGGGCTCGCCGCGCGACCCGTCGCTGTCCGCGAAGGCTCCGGCAGCGGGCTGAGCCGCACCGGCGCCGCGTGCATCGTGCGCAGGCGGACCTCTTTCCAGGAGAGGCCCTCGTTGACCAGGGCGGGGGCGCCCATGATGATCGCCGTGGCGATCTCGACGGCCTGGAGGATGATCCCGTAGGCCAGGGCGTTCGGGGTGGAGACGTGGTAGGCCCCGCTCAGCACCGCCACGCACGCCGCCTGGAAGACGCCCACGTTCGCGGGCGTCGCGGGGATCACAGCGGTGACGTTCACCGCGAACAGCACCCCCGCGGCGCCCGCGATGCCCACGCGGCCGTCCAGGCCGAGGGCCATCAGCAGGAGCCAGCAGGAGATCAGCTGCAGACCCCACCCGCCCAGCTGCGTCACGATCGCGACGGCCGCGGCCCGGGGCCGGCGAAAGACGCGCAGCCCGTCGCGCACGCGCACGAGCGAGCGGCGCAGCCCCACGAGGAGCGCCCGGGCGCGCGCCGAGCGCCGGGCGAGCTTCGAGCTGTCCGCCGCGCGGGGGACCAGCAGGGGCGCGAGCAGGACCATCGCCAGGACGCCCACCGGGGCCAGCGCCGAGGCGATCAGGGCGCCGTGGTGACCGTTGAAGAGGTCCACGTTGGAGAACATCGCGACACCCAAGATCGCCAAGGCCAGGAGGTTCAGGAGCGTCTGGGAGACCATCGTCCCGAGGACCACCGGGAGGGTCTCCCGCGCCCGCCCCAGCCTCCGAGCGACGATCAGCGCACGTGAGGGCTCACCGAGGCGCGCGGGGAGGGTCGCCGACATGAGCACCCCGATGAAGGTCCCCTGGAGCGCGTCCCGCCGCCTCGCCCGCCGCCACGTCGGCGCGACGCTGAGGATCGCGTGCCAGGCGAGCCCACGGAGAACCATCGATGCGCACATCAGCCCAAGGCCCGCCGCCACGAGGCCGGGACTGGAGGCGACGAGGCTCGCCACGACACGATCGACGCCGATCCGCGACAGCGCGAGCACAGCCAGGGCGAGCCCCACGAGGGAGGCGGCCGCGAGACCGAGACGGCGCAGGTGTCCGAGGAGCATCCGGCCGCGCTCCGCGGGCAGGGGAGCCGGTTCCAGACTCTCGAGGCGCCGTGCGGGCACGGGAGGCTCGAGGTCGGCGGGCGCGAAGCCGTGGCGCACGGCGAAGCGTTCCAGGCTCCCCTCCGGGCGCCCGACCGCGAGGGCCTCCTCGTAGCAGTCGAGCACCTCCGCGGCGACCCGGGGCCACGCGAAGCGCTCCGCTCGCTCCCGCGCCGCCGCCGCCATCGCCAAGCGCCGCGCCGGGTCGAGCGCGATGCGGCGCAGCGCCTCCGCCAGCGCGAGGGCGTCCCCGCGCGGGACCAGCAGACCGTCGCGGCCCTCGCGCACCACGTCCCGGTAGCCCGCGATGTCCGAGGCGACCACCGGCGTCCCCGCCGCGAAGGCCTCGGTGAGAACCATCCCGAAGCTCTCCCCGCCGAGCGAGGAGGCGCAGAGGACCTCCGCGCGTGCGAGCTCCTCGCGCTTGCGCTCCTCCGAGACCTTCCCGAGCGCGCGGACGCCCCGGTCGTCGAGGAGCAGCGGGGCGACGTCCCCCGGGCCCGCCCCGACGAGGGTGAGCGTCGCGGGGACGTGCTCGCGCAGGGCCTCGAACGCCCGCAGGAGCACCGGGAGGCCCTTGCGCTCGACGGCCTGCCCGATGAAGAGGATCCGCAGTCCGACTTCTTCTTTTTTGATCGCGTTCGTGTCGTCATGGCCCGCGGCCCCCGTCCCGGCCATGGGGTCCATCGCTTCCATGGACGGGACCTCCAGGTGGACGCCGTTGGGGACGATCCGGTAGCGCCCCCCGAAGAACCGCTCCGCCGTCCACGCCGCGGCCTCGGAGACCGCGATCCGGGCGTGCAGGCGGTTCATCCGCCTCCGCGCTCCCACCAGGCCCGCGATCCCGTTCGTCAGGGCGTTCTCGGAGAAGCTGTGGAAGGTCCCCACGAGCGGCACGTCCCGCAGGCAGCACATCGCGTCCCAGCTCAGCAGCGGCGCGACCGGCTCGTGGATGTGAACAACGTCGTACCCGCCCCCCCGGAGCTCGCTGCGCATCGCGCGCACCGCCCCGGGCGTCACCGCGAGGTTCGAGACCGCCCCGTTGGCGGAGAATCCCACCGTGCGCCCAAGCGCGTGGAGGTTTTCCGGGGGCTCGCACGCCTGCGGGCGCGCCCCCCGGTGCAGGCGGCGCGCGAGCGCGTCGTCGGGGTCGAAGGGCGCGAGGATCCGCGCCTCGTGGCCCATCGCCGCGAGCTCCGCCGCCAGCGCCTCGATGTGGCGCGTGACTCCGCCCGGGTACGTCCAGGAGTAGGGCGAGAGGAGTGCGATCCGCACACCCAGACTGTAGCCTCTGGGGCGGAATGAGCGAGCGGCGCTTCGTCAAGTACACCTTCCTCAAAGTGGACCCCGCCTGGCGGCGGCTGGAGGACGAGCGCCGCGCCCAGGACAAGCGCGAGTTCCTCGCCGCCTGCGAGGACTTCGCCGACGGGCATCTGCTGCAGTCCTTTTCCCTCGTCGGCACCCGCGGGGACGCCGAGATGCTCCTCGTCTCCGAGGCCGAGAACCTCGATCGGATCCACGAGTTCCACGTCGTCCTCCTCCAGAGCGGCCTGATGAAGTGGGCCCAGACCCCCTACTCCTACCTCGGGATGCGCAAGGGCTCGGAGTACTCCGACGACCTGCGCACGACAGTCCGGGGCTTCCGCGGGCGCTACGTCTTCGTCTACCCCTTCGTGAAGTCCCGCGAGTGGTACGCCCTCCCCGCCGAGGAGCGCTGGCGGATCATGCAGGAGCACATCAAGATCGGCCGCGAATACCCGGGCGTGGACAACCACACCACCTACTCCTTCGGCCTCGACGACCAGGAGTTCGTCGTC
>DASZFE010000058.1:0-9512 GCA_035940155.1 Solirubrobacteraceae bacterium
GCGGCGTCGACCATGCGGCCGGTCAGGATGATGTCCAGGGCGCGCCCGAGGCCGACGATCCGCGGCAGGCGCTGCGTGCCCCCGTCGATCAGGGGGACGCCCCAGCGGCGCTCGGGGAAGCCGAGCGTGGAGCCCTCGGTGGCGATCCGCAGGTCACACCAGAGCGCGAGCTCCAGGCCCCCCGCGAGGCAGTAGCCGGAGATCGCGGCAATCGTCGGCTTGGAGGGGGTCAGGCGGGTGAAGCCGAGCGGTCCCTCCTGGGCCTCCAGGCGCGGGGCGAAGCTCTCGATCGCCTTCAGATCGGCGCCCGCACAGAAGGCGATTCCCCCCGCCCCCGTGAGGACGAGCACGCGCGCGTCGGCATCCGACTCAAAACGAAGGTAGGCGTCTCGCAGCGCCACGGCGGTCGGGCCGTCGACGGCGTTGCGCCGCTCCTGCCGGTCGATCGTGACGAGCGCGGCGGCCCCGTGGCGCTCGTAGTGGACGGCCTCGGCGGCGCTCATCGGGCGAGCGGCTACCAGCCCCCGCGCCAGCTCACGTTGCCCGCGCGGGCCTTCTGTGCGGCCTTGCGGGCGTCCTTGCGCCTCTCCAGCCGCCCCTGCAGGAGGCTCATCAGTAAGACGAAGAGGGGGAAGAAGAGGATCACGATGAAGCCCCCGTTGGTCACCACGCGGTCGTTCGTCGCCCCGTAGAAGCCGCGGCCGTCGTTGGCCGCCTGCGCGCTCGGGGCGAGGACGAGCAGGAGCAGCGTCAGCAAGATCAGCGTACGCACGGCCGGGCTCAGCGCGCGCGCAATTCGGGAAAGGGATCTTTCAGCCATCGTCGGGAGATCGTATCGGAGGGGTCGGGCCGAGGAACGTACGATGCTCGGATGGCCGTCGTGATCGCATCGGACCTCCACAAGGACATCGCCGGGAAACCCCTCCTGCGCGGGGTCTCCTTCAAGCTCGAGCGCCGCGAACGGATGACGATCGCCGGGCGCAACGGGGTGGGCAAGACCACCCTCCTGCGGATGCTCGCCGGCGAGGCCGCGATCGACCGGGGCGAGCTCAGCTTCGCCAAGGGCGCCCGCGTCGCCCTTCACGACCAGCGACCCCCCCGGGAGCGGGATCTCTCGATGCGCGACTACGTCCTCTCCGGCTGCGCGGAGGAGCTCGCGATCGAGGCCCGCCTCGCGGAGCTCGAGCGCCTGATGGTCGCGGGGGAGAGCGAGGAGGCGACGCTCGAACGCTACTCCCGCGCCCAGGCCGAGCTCGAGGCGCGCGGGGGCTACCTATGGCGCGACCGCGCCACGATGATGACCCGCGGGCTCGGGTTCCTCGAGGAGGACCTCGACCGGGGCCTCGACACCTTCTCCGGCGGGCAGCTCACCCGGGCCTCGCTCGCGCGGGCGCTCGCGACCGGCGCGGACGTGCTCCTGCTCGACGAGCCCACGAACCACCTCGACATCGAGTCCCTGGAGTGGCTCGAGGAGACCCTCGTCGGCCTCGACGCCGCGATCGTCCTCGTCGCGCACGACCGCTGGTTCCTGGAGGCCGTCGGGACCGCCGTCTTGGAGCTCGAGGCTGCCAATTGGGGAGACACTCGCTCCGCTCGCATCCCCAAATCGGCCAGCTCGCGCTTCTTCGCGGGCTCCTGGCACAACTGGCGCAAGGAGCAGGCCGCGCGGGAGATGGCCCTCGGGAAGGCCATCGACAAGCAGCAGGCCGAGATCGATCGCATGGAGCGCTTCATCGAGCGTTTCCGCTACAAGGCCACCAAGGCCCGCCAGGCCCAGTCGCGGGTGAAGAAGCTCTCCAAGATCGAGCGCATCGAGCGCGACCCCAGGGACGGGCGGGCCCTTGAGTTCTCCTTCGCCGCCCCCGAGCGCTCCGGGCGGGTCATCTTCGAGCTCCTCGACGGGCGGATCGAGATCGGCGATCCGCCGATCACCCTCCTCGAGCACGCCGAGCTCTGGCTCGAACGGGGCGAGCACGTCTCGCTCGTCGGGCCCAACGGGACCGGCAAGACCACCCTGATCGAGACCCTCGCCGAACGCCGCGAGCTCGCCGCCGGGAGGCTCAGCCGCGGGCACAACGTCAAGGTCGGCTACCTCTCCCAGCACGCCGAGGAGCTCGACGCGGGCGGCCCCCCCGGCCAGAGCGTCCTCGAGGTCGCCGCGCGCGCGACGGGCCTCGCGCCCAACAAGGCCCGGACGCTCCTCGGGCGCTTCCTCTTCTCCGGCGAGGACCCCGAGAAGCCCATGTCGGGCCTCTCCGGCGGCGAGCGCCGGCGGCTCTCCCTCGCCGTCCTCGTTCACTCCGGCGCGAACGTCCTCATCCTCGACGAGCCCACCAACCATCTCGACATCGAGAGCCGCGAGGCGCTCGAGGACGCCCTGCGCGCCTTCACCGGCGCCGTCCTGCTCGTCTCCCACGACCGCGCCCTCCTCGACGCCGTCGGCGCCCGCACCGTCGCCATCGAGGAGGGCTCCCTGCGCAGCTACGAAGGCGGCTGGCCCGAGTACGTCCGCATCCGCGAAGAACGTCGGACAGACCCCACCGCGGGCCCCGTCAAGCCCCTGCGTCTGCCCGCGCGGGCAGGCACGGATAACGGGGCGGTCGTCGTGGAGGCCGTGAAGGCCGCGAAGCCCAAGCGCGAAGGTCCCTCCAAGAACCGCGCGCGCGAGCTCAGGAAGGCCGAGCAGGCGGTCGAAGCGGCCGAGGCCGCGATGCGGGCGCTCGAGGACGAGCTCTCCGACCCCTTGGCCTGGGCCACGCAATACGAGTCCGCGAAGTCGCAGGCGCGCCACACCGCCGCCAAGCGCGCAATCGAGGCGGCCTATGAGCGCCTGGAGGCGCTCTCGGAGTGAGGCCTCGCGCAACTACAATCACCCCCGTGGACCGGATGCGAACCGCAGCGAACGTCGCGATCGTCCTGGCGATCGCCGCGGCGATCGAGTTTCTGCCCGGGGGTGGGACCGTCGCGCGGACGGTCGTCGCGGTCCTCGAAGTCGGATTCGTCGCGGGGATCGCGTACTTCGTGGCGCGCCTGTACCGCGAACACCGCGTCGCGCTCTACAGCCTCGGTGATCGCAACCGGGCGCTCCTCTACGGGGCGAGCGCGGTCGGCCTCGTGACGATCGCGGCGCGGACGCGGATGGAACAGACGGGCTTCGGGGAGTTTCTCTGGTTCGTCCTGATCGGGCTCGTGGCCTGCACGCTCTTCGCGGTGTACCGCTTCTCGCGCAGCTATTGAGCCGCAAAGCGCCGATCCCGAAAGCGCCGGCGGCCGAGCGGACGCTCGCACGGCAGCGCCGCGCCCTGCCCGACCAGCCGGGCGTCTACCTCTTCCGCGACGGGGCGGGCCGGGTGATCTACGTCGGCAAGGCCAAGTCGGTCCGCAAGCGCGTGGCCTCGCACTTCTCCAAGGCGCAGGTCCCCAGCAGCCCGGGCCACGCGGAGATGGTCGCGAGCGTCGAGCACGTCGAGTGCGTCGTGGTCGCCAGCGAGGCCGAGGCTCTCCTGGCCGAGCAGGGCTTCATCAAGCAGTACCGCCCGCGCTTCAACATCCGCCTGCGCGACGACAAGTCCTACCCCTTCATCGCGATCTCCCTCGACGAGGACTTCCCGCGGGTCTACTTCACCCGCGAGCGCCACCGTCCCGGGCGCGCCTACTTCGGGCCCTACTCCAACGCCAAGCGCGTGCGCGGGACGCTCGAGGTGCTCGCGAAGGTCTTCATGTTCCGCTCCTGCACGGGCCCGGAGCCCGGGAGGCGCAGCGGGAGCCCCTGCCTGGACTACTACATCAAGCGCTGCGAGGCGCCCTGCGTGGGGTATGTCTCCAAGGAGGACTACCGCCGGAGCATCGACGGCGTGATCGACTTCCTCTCCGGGCGCTTCGACGCGATCGAGCGCGACCTGGAGGAGCGGATGCGCGCGGCCGCGGCAGCGCAGGAGTTCGAGCAGGCCACGATCGAGCGCAACCGTCTGCGCGCGGTTCGCTCGCTGCTGGAGCGCCGGCGCGTCGCCAACGAGTCGATCGGGACTCTCGACGCGGTCGCCGTCGCGATCGACGGCCGCGACGCCAACGCGCAGGTCTTCCAGGTCCGCGACGGGATCCTCTCCGACCGGCAGTCCTTCTATCTCTCCAACGAGACCGAGCGCGACCTCGCAGAGGTCGCGGAGGAGTTCATGCTCCAGTACTACGCCGGGCACACCTCGATCCCGGCGCTCATCGTCGTCCAGCGCGAGCTCGCCACCGATCGGAGACCGGCGAGCGCCGCGCTCGCGGAGGCGTTGGCGAGCAGGCGCGGGGGGCCGGTGGAGCTGCGGGCGGCCGAGCGCGGGGACAAGCGCCGGATACTCGAGCTCGCCGAGCGCAACGCGCGCCTCGCGCTCGACGAGGAGCGCCTGCGCTCCGAGCGCCGCCGCCAGAGCCGCGCGGAGGCTCTCGAGGGGTTGCAGGTCGCACTCGGGCTCGACGTCCCGCCGGTGCGGATCGAGTGCTTTGACATCTCCAACCTCGGTGGCACGCACACGGTGGCCTCGATGGTCGTCTTCGAGGGGGGCGCCCCGAAGAAGTCCGACTACCGGCGCTTTCGGATCAAGGGCGTCGAGGGGATCGACGACTATGCCTCGATGGCGGAGGTCCTCACGCGGCGCTATGAGAGCTGGGAGCGCCAGGCGGAGATCTCACCGCATGACCGTGCCTACGACGCGAGCTTCGCGATGCTCCCGAGCGTCGTGGTGATCGACGGGGGCAAGGGCCAGCTCGCCGCCGGCCTCGAGCCGTTGCAGGGCTTCCGCGAGCGTGGAGTCGCGGTGATCTCGCTGGCGAAGCGGATCGAGGAGGTCTTCATCCCAGGCCGCCGCGCCCCGCTCGTGCTCGCGCACTCCACGCCAGAGCTCCAGCTCCTGCAGCGCGTCCGCGACGAGGCGCACCGCTTCGCGATCACCCACCACCGCACCCGGCGCGACCGTGCGATGACGACCTCCCTGCTCGACGACCTCCCTGGTGTGGGCCCCGCGCGCAAGCGCGCGCTGCTCACCCACTTCGGCTCCCCCGAGGCGGTCCTCGCGGCGACGCGCGAGGAGCTCCAGGCTGTGCCCGGCCTGCCCGCGAAGGTCGCGCGCGAGCTCCACGGCCGGCTGCATCGCACGGGATGAGCGGCTCGGCGCGCGCATCCGGGAAACGCGCGAGAATCGCCCCATGAGCGCGAGCGACCCCGAGCTTCCCGGCGACGGCGCCACCCCCGGCGACGGCGTCGAGCCCGAGAAGGAGTCGCGGCTGCGTGAGCTCGTGGTCATCACGGGCTTCTCGGGCGCGGGGAAGTCGACGGCGATGAACGTCTTCGAGGACGCGGGGTACTTCTGCGTGGACAACCTCCCGCCGGAGATGATCCGCTCGCTCGTGGACCTCTTCGTCCACAGCGGCTCGAAGGTCGAACGCGCGGCGGTCGTCTCGGACGTGCGTGGGGGCGTCTACTTCGACGCGCTCCGGGAGGTCGTCGACGAGCTGCGCTCGCTCGGGCTCTCCCACCGGGTGCTCTTCCTGGAGGCCGCGGAGCAGTCGCTGGTGACGCGCTACAAGGAGACCCGCCGCCGCCACCCGCTGGCTCCCGACGGCAGCGTGGCCGCGGGCGTGGCGTCCGAGCGAGCGCTGCTGGCGCCGTTGCGCAGCCGCGCCGACGCGGTGATCGACACGACGGGCATGTCCGCCGCGACGCTGCGCGGCAAGATCGCCGATCAGTTCCTGCCGCGCAAGGCGGCCGCGCGGCTCGCGCTCACGTTCATGAGCTTCGGCTTCAAGCACGGGCCGCCGCGCGAGGAGGACCTCGCGTTCGACGTGCGCTTCCTGCCCAACCCGCACTACGAGCCGCGCTTTCGCGACCTCACCGGGCGTGACCCGGAGGTCGCGGAGTACGTCGCGCGCGACGGGCGCCTGGATGAGTTCTACGAGCGCCTGCACGCGCTGCTGGACTTTCTGTTGCCGGAGTACGTCGCCGAGGGCAAGGCGCACCTGGTGGTCGCAATCGGCTGCACCGGTGGGCGCCACCGCTCGGTGGCGATCGCCGAGCACCTCGCCGAGCGTTACGCGAGCTGGGAGAGCCTCGCGGTGGCGGTGGCGCACCGCGACATCGACAAGGGCTCGCGGCTCTCGTGATCGACCACGTGGGCTTCGAGGTGAGCGACCTGGATCGCTCGGCGGCCTTCTACGACGCGATCTTCTTCGCGATCGGGGCGCGGCGGATGCACGAGGGGACGCACGCGATCGCCTACGGGGTCAACCACGCGTGCTTCTGGATCGTGACCCGCGGGCGCCTGCCCGGGCCGGGCTACGGCCACATCGCCCTCCACGCCGCGGGCCGCGCGGCGGTCGCGGGCGCCTACGCCGCGGGCCTCGCGAGCGGCGGGCGCGGGGACGGGGAGCCCGGGCCGCGCCCGCGGTACGGGCCGCGGTACTACTCCGCGTACCTCCTCGACCCCGACGGCCTGCGCGTGGAGATCGTCGCGAGCTCGCGCTAGCGAGACATTGGGTAGCCTTGGGCGCCTTCGTCGGCCGCGCTCCACCTGGCGCGGCCCTGTTTATCTTTCGCTCCAGGAGGCAATAAATGGCCGTACGCGTCGGCATCAACGGATTTGGCCGGATCGGCCGGAACGTCTTCAGGGCTGCGCAAGAGCGGGGCGCGGAGATCGAGTGGGTCGCCGTGAACGACCTCACGGACTCGGCGACGCTCGCGCACCTGCTCAAGTACGACTCGATCCTCGGACCCTACCCGGGCACGGTCGAGGCGACCGACGGGGGGCTCCTCGTCGACGGCCGGGAGCTGCGCGTGCTCGCCCAGACGGACCCGGCGAAGCTCCCCTGGGGGGAGCTCGGCGCGGACGTCGTGATCGAGTCCACGGGCCGCTTCACCAAGCGCGAGGACGCCGCGAAGCATCTCGCGGGCGGCGCGCGGAAGGTGGTGATCTCCGCGCCCGCGAGCGACGCGGACGCGACGGTGGTGCTGGGCGTGAACTTCGAGAGCTACGACCGGGAGGCGCACGCCGTCGTCTCCAACGCGTCCTGCACGACGAACTGCCTCGCGCCCGTCGCGAAGGTGGTCCAGGACACGGTCGGCATCAAGCACGGCCTGATGACGACGATCCACGCCTACACGGCCGATCAGCGCCTGCAGGACATGCCCCACTCCGACCTGCGCCGCGCGCGCGCGGCGGCGATCAACCTGATCCCGGCCTCGACGGGCGCGGCGAAGGCGATCGGCCTGGTGGTGCCAGAGCTGAACGGGAAGCTCCACGGCTTCGCGGTGCGCGCCCCCCTGCCGACGGGCTCGGTCGTGGACCTCACGGTCGAGTGCCTGCGCGAGACGAGCGTCGAGGAGGTCAACGGGGCGCTCGCGGCGGCGGCCCGGAGCGGACCCCTGGAGGGCATCCTCTCCTACACCGAGGACCCGATCGTCTCCAGCGACATCGTCAAGTCGCCCTACTCCTCGATCGTCGACGGACAGCTCACGGCGGTGATGGATGCGACCATGTTGAAGGTGGTCGCGTGGTACGACAACGAGTGGGGCTACTCCAACCGGCTGGTCGATCTCGTCCAGAGGGTCCTGTGAGCGACGCGGAGAGCTGCTCGGAGGACTTCGCGGAGGGGCGATGAGGACGCTCGACGGACTCGAGGTCGGAGGCCGGCGGGTGCTGGTGCGCGTTGATTTCAACGTCCCGCTCGCGAAGGGACAGGACGGAAGCCTGGGCGTGGCCGACGACATGCGCATCCGCGCGGCGCTGCAGACGATCGAGGAGCTGCGCGGGCGCGGGGCGCGGCTGATCCTCGTCTCGCACCTCGGGCGGCCCGAGGGTCGGCCGAGACCGGAGCTCTCGATGGCCCCGGTGGCGGAGCGCCTGCGCAAGCTGACCGACGCGCCGGTGACGCTCGCCCCGGGGGTAGTCGGAGACGAAGTGCGGGCGCTCACGGAGGCGATGGGGGACGGGGAGATCGTGCTGCTCGAGAACGTCCGCTTCGAGCCGGGGGAGACGGAGAACGACCCGCGGCTCGCGCGCGCGCTGGCGGAGCTCGCGGAGGTCTATGTGAACGACGCTTTCGGGGCCGCACACCGCGCGCACGCGAGCACGGAGGGCGTGGCGCACCTGCTGCCGAGCGCAGCGGGGCGGCTGCTCGAGCGCGAGGTGAGGACGCTCACGGACATCCTCCACAGCCCGCCCCGCCCGCTCGTGGCGGTGATCGGGGGCGCGAAGGTCGCGGACAAGATCGGGCTGATCGACCGCTTCCTGGAGGTCGCGGACACGGTGATCGTCGGCGGCGCGATGTGCTTCCCGTTCTTCGCCGCCCAGGGACACACGGTGGGCTCGTCGCTCTGCGAGGCCGCGGACATCGAGCACGCGCGCGTGTTGCTCGCGCAGTCGGAGCGCGAGGGGAGCGCGGACCTCGAGCTCCCGAGCGACCTCGTCGTCGGTGACCGCTTCGTGGCGGACGCGCAGACGTGGGTGCTCGAGGGCGTCGACGTCCCCGACGGCTGGATGGGCCTGGACATCGGCCCGGAGACGGCCGAGCGCTACGGGCTCCTGATCGCGGGAGCCGGGGCGGTCTTCTGGAACGGCCCGATGGGCGCCTTCGAGCTCGCGCCCTTCGCATCGGGCACGCGCGCGGTCGCCGAGGCGGTGGCGGCGGCGATGGGTGTGACGGTCGTGGGCGGCGGCGACTCCGCGGCGGCGCTCGCGCAGTTCGGCCTGCAGGACTCTGTCGACCACCTCTCCACGGGCGGGGGCGCGACGCTCGAGCTGCTCGAGGGCCGCACGCTCCCGGGCGTCCAGGCGCTCGAGGGCGCGGGGGTGGCGGGATGAGCGCCGAGCGCACGCCGCTGATCGCGGGGAACTGGAAGATGTACAAGACCGAGGCGCAGGCCGAGGAGTACATCCAGGCGCTCCTGCCGCGCGTGGCTGCGGTGAGCGGCGTCGAGATCGGGATCTGCGTCCCCTTCACGGACCTGCGCGCGATGGTCGAGAGCGCCCGGGGTTCGCGTGTGGAGGTCTACGCTCAGAACATGCACCAGGAGCCCGAGGGCGCCTTCACCGGGGAGGTCTCCGCGCCGATGCTCAGCGAGCTGGACGTGCGGGGCGTCGTGCTCGGGCACTCCGAGCGCCGGGCGCTCTTCGGCGAGAGCGACCGGGCGCTCGCGCTGAAGGTCCCCGCGGCGCTCGCGGCGGGCCTGCGGCCGATCCTGTGCGTCGGGGAGACCGAGGCCGAGCGCGAGAACGGGGACACCGACCGCAAGCTGCGCCAGCAGATCAAGGAGGATCTCGCGGGCGTCCCCGACGGGGACCTCGCGGAGGTCGTGATCGCGTATGAGCCGATCTGGGCGATCGGGACCGGGAAGGTCGCGAGTCCGGAGCAGGCGCAGGAGGCGATCGCGTTCATCAGGGCGCTTCTGAGCGACCGCGATCGGAAGGCGGGCGCGCGCGTGCGGGTCCTCTACGGCGGCTCGGTCAAGCCCGAGAACGCCGCGGAGCTGCTCG
>DASZFE010000059.1:0-2900 GCA_035940155.1 Solirubrobacteraceae bacterium
CGAGCAGCGGGGAGAGCTGCCAGAGCGCCAAGCGCTCCTCCCACCCCTCCGCGAGCGGAGCCCGCTCCTCGTAGGCCGCGAAGACCCGCTCGGAGGGCGCCCCGAAGAGCCTCAGCATCGCGAGGTCCACCTCGCGGTGGCCCCCGAAGCACGACGGGTCGATCAGCCACGGACGGCCCTCGCGGTCGGCGAGGACGTTCCCGCGCCACAGGTCCCCGTGCAGGCGCGCCGGGGGCTCGGGCGGTCCCGCGAGATCCGCGATGCGCGCGCAGACACCCTCCACGCTCCGCACCCCCGCCTTCGAGAGCGCGCCCCGATCGTGGGCGATCCGCGCCAGCGGCCCCAGGCGCCGCTCGGCGTAGAAGGACGCCCAGTCCGGCGCGGGATCGTTCGGAAGCCCCAGCGAGCCAAATCGCGCGGGCGCGGGAGGGGTGTCTTCGGAGGGGGAATCCTCGGGCGAGAGTGGCGCGCCGAAGGGATCCCCGAAGCAGGGCGCGCCCGCGGCGTGCGTCGCCGCGAGGCCGCCCCCGAGCTCCTCCGCCCCCGCCGCGCCGAGCGCGCCCGGCTCGATCCACTCCAGGGCGAGGTGGTCAGGGGCGATCGCGAGCACCCCGGGCGTGCGCAGCGCGCCGGGCTCCGCGAGCCATTCGAGGCCCCGCGCCTCCGCCGCGTACTCACCCGCCACCGCGTCCGGGCGACTCTTCACGAACGCCTCCCTCCCGTCCGCGAGGGTCACGCGCCAGGCCTCGTTGATGTCGCCCCCGCCCACGCGGCGCGGGTTGCGCGCACCGGCGGGCAGGCTCACGGGGAACGCGCCAGGTCGATCCGCGCGAGCAATCCCGCACACGCAGCCTCTACGAGGTCGAGGACGGCCTCGAAGCCCCGCGGGCCCCCGTGGTAGGGGTCGGGCACCTCCAGCTCGCCCCGCGCGAGGCTCCGCGGGTCGAACTCGCGCAGCAACGCCAGCCGCGCGCGAGTGGGCCCCTCTGGCGCGACGCGCCGCAGATCCGCGAGGTTCGAGCGGTCCATCGCGAGGATCAGGTCAAAGCGCTCGAAGTCCCCACGATCGACCTGCCGGGCACGGCTCTCAAGCTCGATCCCACGCGCCCGTGCGGCAGCGCGGGCGCGGGCGTCGGGGGACTCGCCCACGTGCCAGGCGCCCGTCCCGGCGGAGTCGAGCTCGATCCGCTCCTGCAGGCCCGCGCGGCTTACGAGCTCGCGCATCACTCCCTCGGCGGTCGGAGAGCGGCAGATGTTCCCCAGGCAGACGAACAAGATCGCGTCGGCAGGGAATAACGCAGACGCGCCAGCTTCAAGGTCAATGCTGTTCATCGAACTATCATCGTGCTTGCCATGACCGCCAAGGAACAACTCTTGCAGGAAGCTCCGAGCTGGAGCGAGCATGAGGCCGAGGTCGCCCTGCAAGCGGTCCAGCGCGAGCACACAGCCGACGAGCCGGATGAGTGGGGCGACCTCTCAAAGCTCCATGAGACCGCGTTCGCAGAGACGATGCAGCGGCTCTCTGATGAAGAGCGTGCAGCCGGGCATGAGTCTTGGTGAGACGCGGCGAGATCTGGTGGGCCGAGCACCCGGAATGGGGACGTCGCCCTGCCCTGGTGATGACACGCGAAGCGGCCATCGACAGACTCAACGAGGTATTTATCGTACTTGCGACAACGCGGATTCGCAGCATCCCGACTGAGGTCGAGCTGGGACATGCGGATGGCATGCCCCGAGACTGCGTCTTGAACGCCGACCATGTCGACACGCTCGCCAAGGGATATCTGGTCGAGCGGATCACATCGCTGGGAGCCGAGAAGATGGCCGCGGTCTGCTCCGCCCTGAGCGCAGCGACAGGTTGCGGCTGACTCTCCTCGATCACTCCTCGCCGAGCTCGAGCACGGCGAGGAAGGCCTCCTGGGGGACCTCCACGCGGCCGACCTGCTTCATCCGCTTCTTGCCCTCCTTCTGCTTCTCCAGGAGCTTTCGCTTGCGGGTGATGTCCCCGCCGTAGCACTTCGCGATCACGTCCTTGCGGAACGCCTTCACGGTCTCGCGCGCGATCACGTGCGAGCCGATCGCGGCCTGGATCGGGACGTCGTACTGCTGGCGGGGGATCCGTTTGCGCAGGCGCTCGGTGAGCGCACGGCCGACATCGTAGGCCTTCTCGCGGTGCACGACCATCGAGAGCGCGTCCACGGTGTCCCCCGCGAGGAGCACGTCGAGCTTGACGAGGTCCGAGGTCTTCGAGCCCGTGAGCTCGTAGTCCAGGGAGGCATACCCGCGCGTGCGGGACTTCAGCTGGTCGAAGAAGTCCAGGACGATTTCCGAGAGCGGCAGATCGTAGGTGAGCTGGACGCGCTCCGGGGAGAGGTAGTGCATCGCCGTGTGCTCCCCGCGACGCTCCTGGCAGAGCTCCATGACCGCGCCGATGAACTCCCGCGGGGTGATCACCTGGGCGCGGATGAACGGCTCGCGGATCTCCGCGATCGACCCCGGGTCGGGCATGTCGGAGGGGTTGTGGACCTCCATCTCCTCCCCGTTCGTGAGCGTCACCTCGAACTGCACCGAGGGCATCGTCGCGAGCAGCTCCAGGTCGTACTCGCGCTCCAGGCGCTCCCGCACGATGTCCATGTGCAGCAGGCCCAGGAAGCCGCAGCGAAAGCCGAAGCCCAGCGCGTCCGAGGTCTCCGGCTCCCACGAGAGCGCCGCGTCGTTCAGGACGAGCTTTTCCAGCGCGTCGCGCAGGTCGGGGTAGTCGTCGGTCTCAATCGGAAAGAGGCCGCAGAAGACCATCGGCTTGACCTCGCGGTAGCCCGGCAGCGGCTCGCTCGCCTCGCCTCGGTGGCTGCGCGCGGCCGAGCCGCCGGCCTTCGCGCGCGACGTCAGCGTGTCTCCCA
>DASZFE010000060.1:0-7240 GCA_035940155.1 Solirubrobacteraceae bacterium
GCAACGTCCCCTTCGGCATCCGCGAGCACGGGATGGGCGCGATCGTAAACGGTCTCGCCGCCCACGGCGGGGTCGTCAAGCCCTACGGCTCCACCTTCCTCGTCTTCTCCGACTACATGCGCCCGAGCGTCCGCCTCTCCGCGCTCATGGGCCTCCCCGTCCTCTGGGTCTGGACGCACGACTCCGTCGGCCTCGGCGAGGACGGCCCCACCCACCAGCCCGTTGAGCACTACGCCGCCCTGCGCGCCATCCCCAACCTCTGGGTCATCCGCCCCGCCGACGCCAACGAGACCGCCGCCGCGTGGCGCGTCGCGCTGGAACGCGAGGACGGCCCCGTCGCCCTGCTCCTCTCCCGTCAGAACATCCCCGTCCTCGACCGCGACGGCCTCGGCACCGCGAGCGGGCTGGAGCGGGGCGGGTACGTGCTGTGGGACTCGGGCGGGGAGGGCCCCGGCGGGGAGGGCTCCGGCGAGGGCTCCGCCGGCCCCGAGCTCATCCTCATCTCCACCGGCGCCGAGGTCTCCCCGACGCTCGCCGCCGCGAGCGAGCTCGCCGCCCAGGGCACACGCGTGCGCGTCGTCTCGATGCCTTGCGTCGAGCTCTTCGAATCCCAGTCTCGGGAGTACCGCGACGCCGTCCTCCCCCCCGCGACGTCCGCCCGCCTCGCCGTCGAGCCCGGCGTCACCGTCGCATGGTGGCGCTGGGTCGGCGACGGCGGCGACGTCCTCGGCATCGATCGTTTCGGCGCCTCCGCGCCGGGTACCCGTGTGCTTTCAGAGCTCGGCTTCACCGCCGATAACATCGTCGAGCGAGCCCGCTCACTATTGGATAGGGAAAGGCAGGCATGATGACGAGGCAGGCAAGATGACCCAGAACGGCACGTCCTCTCCGTTGCACCGTCTATCGGCCCTCGGCCAGAGCGTCTGGGTTGACTTCCTCTCGCGCGACTCCATCAACGGCGGACACCTCCAGGAGCTCATCGAGCGCGACGCCGTCGTCGGCGCAACCTCGAACCCGACGATCTTCGAGAAGGCCATGAGCGCAGGCGACGCCTACGACGAGCAGCTCCGCGAGCTCGCCGAGGGCTCCCACGCCCCCGAGGAGCTCTTCTGGGCGCTCGCCGAGCGCGACATCCGCGACGCATGCGACCGCTTCCGGCCGATCTGGGACGGCGGGCTCGGGCGCGACGGCTACGTCTCGCTCGAGGTCGGCCCCGGGCTCGCCTACGACTCCCTCGCGACCTTTCGCAAGGCGATCCATCTGCACGAGGCGATCGACCGCCCGAACCTGATGGTCAAGATCCCCGCCACCAAGCCCGGGCTCGCCGCGATCGAGGACGTGATCGCCAAGGGCCACTCGATCAACGTCACCCTGATCTTCTCCCTGCGCCGCTACGCCGAGGTCGCCGAGTCCTACGTCCGCGGGATCGAGCGCCTGATCGCCGAGGGCGGCGACCCCCGCCGCGTCGCCTCCGTCGCGAGCTTCTTCGTCTCGCGCATCGACACCGAGGCCGACCGGCGCCTGGACGAGCTCGGCGGTCTCGACCACCTCAAGGGCCGCCTCGCCGTCGCCAACGCGAAGCTCGCCTACAGGCACTACAAGTCGGTCTTCCGCGGCCCCCGCTGGGAATACCTCGCCGCCAAGGGCGCCACGCCCCAGCGCGTCCTCTGGGCCTCGACCTCGACGAAGAACCCCGCCTACCCCGACACGATCTACGTCGAGGAGCTCATCGGTCCCGACACGGTCAACACCATGCCCGAGGAGACCATCGCCGCCTACCAGGACCACGGGCGCCCCGAGAACCGCCTCGAGCTCGGCCTCGACGACGCCCGCCGGCTCCTCGACGAGCTCGCCGCCGCGGGCCTCGACTACGACGACCTCACCGACACCCTCGAGCGCGAGGGCGTCCAGAAGTTCTCCGACTCCTTCCACCAGCTCCTCGAGGCGCTCGCCGCCAAGCAGTCGGCGCTCGCGCCTGTGTAGGGGCTCCGGTCGCGCTAGGGTCGGCTCATGCCGACCGTCCTCGTCACCGGCGCCTCCACCGGCATCGGCCGCGCGACCGCCCTGCGGCTCGCGGGCGCCGGCTGGACTGTCCTCGCCGGGGTTCGCACCCCCGAGGCCGCCGAGCGGCTTCTCGCCAACGCAGGTGGTGGGGAGGTCGGCGTGACCGGCCGTGGAGAGACCGACGGGGCCTCGCGCTCTGGTGGGCGCCTCGTGCCGATCACCCTCGACATCGTCGACCACGACCACGTCGCCCAGGTGACTGACCTCGTAGAGGAGCACGCCGGGGGCTTCCTGGACGCGCTCGTCAACAACGCCGGAGTCGCAGTCGGCGGGCCGATCGAGCTCCTGCCGCTCGAGCGCGTGCGCGAGCAGATGGAGGTCAACTTCTTCGGGCACCTCGCCGTGACGCAGGCGCTCCTCCCGGCGCTCCGCCGCGCACACGGGCGGATCGTGCTCATCTCCTCCATCGGCGGGCGCGTCACGACTCCCTTCATGGCCCCCTACCACGCCTCCAAGTACGCCATTGAGGCCCTCGGCGACGCGCTGCGCATAGAGCTGGGCAGATCCCACATCCAGGTCGCCCTGGTCGAGCCCGGCTCGATCGCGACGCCCATCTGGGGCAAGGGCGGCCCGCAGATCGAGAGCCTCGAGATCCCCGCGGAGCTCCGCGAGCAGTACGGCCACGTTCCCGCCGCAATGGAGCGCGTCCTGCGGGACACCGAGCGCCGCGGTATCCCCCCAGAGCGCGTCGCCGCGACGATCGAGCACGCCCTCCGCGCGCGCCGGATGCACGCCCGCTACCTCGTCGGGCGCGACGCCCAGATGATGGTGTGGGCCAAGCGACTCCTCCCCGCCCACCTCCTCGACCGCCTCATCGCACGCGCCCTGCACGTCTGAGCGCCTCCCACACTCCTCCGAGCGCTTCACTGATCGTTAGGTTCGGCCGATATCGTCCATCGGGCCCCCCGATGAAGCTCACGCACGCCCATCCCCTCGATCCGGCTCTCCCCGAACCGGAGTTCGCCGGGCCGGACCATGCCCACGTGCCCGCGCCGCCCTCCGAGCGCCACGCCTGGCTGCTCGCCGCCGCCCTTGCCTTCGTCGGGCTCGCCGTCCTGACCGCCGTCCTCACCGGCCTCGTCGGCCGCAGCGCCGCGGGAGTCCGGCTCCCCCCGCCGCCGCCGATCCTCATAACGGCCGCGACTCCCACCGGCGCGAGCGCCGCTGCCAGCGCGGGCGCCGCCGCGGAACCCGTCCTCGCCGTCGGGACCAAGACGGTCGCCTCGGCCTCGACCGGTGCGATCGTCGCGGCGCCCTCGAGCGCCCAGCAGGAAGCCGACCGGGCACGCTTTCAGAGCGACCTGCCCGTCCATATCCCCGCCGCCTGGGTCGCGGGCTTCTACCCGATCTACGAAACCGCCCAGCGGACCTTCGGCGTGGACTGGCTCCTGCTCGCCTCGATCCACCGCCAGGAGTCCGCCTTCTCGACCGCCCCGGGGATCTACCACGGGCTCAACTTCGCCGGCTGCTGCGGGGGGCCGATGCAGTTCAACGTCACCAACGGGGGGGTGGGCATCCCATCCACGTGGGACCTCGTCCGCTCGGCCTACCGCTACGGGCGTCGCCCCGCCGCCTACGACCACCC
The DNA here is from genome assembly GCA_035940155.1 of Solirubrobacteraceae bacterium. GTDB lineage: Bacteria > Actinomycetota > Thermoleophilia > Solirubrobacterales > Solirubrobacteraceae > Palsa-744. The sequence goes on from DASZFE010000060.1 coordinate 3,650, forward strand.
CACCGCGAGGCACCCCTCGATCTACGACGACTTCGACTCCGTCATGGCCGCCGCCTGGCTGCTCTCATCCGACGGCGCCGGCCTCGCCCTCGACCAGTCCGCCTGGAACGCCGCGTACGACTACTACGGCCACGACGCCACCGGCGTCACCTACGCCGACCAAGTGCTGGCCCGCGCGATCGGCTGGTCACAGCACGGCTTCTGCATCAACTGCGGCCCGGGGCCCGCGCTCGTGACGGCAGTTCACGAAGCCTACGGGGCGCCCGTGCTTGCGGGCCTCGAAGAAGCGAGGGCGGCTTCCGTCAGGCGGGCTCCGCCCAAGCACAGGGGGTGATCGGCGGGGCCGCATGAGCCCCGTGCCATCGCTTGTGCCCGGTGTGTCGGTCATTACAGAGAGTCTGTTATGATCGCCTATCATTACAAGAAAGCTGTAATGACTGAAACTTCGGGCAAGAACCCCTACCGGCCGGGCGTGGGCGTGCGCCCGCTCTATCTTGCCGGGCGCGAGGCGCCACTGCGGCGCTTCGACGCGATGCTCCGCGCCGCGCCCGAGCAGCAGGCGAACATGCGGGTCACGGGGCTCAGGGGCGTGGGGAAGACCGTCCTGCTGGAGACCTTCGCCGAGCACGCCCAGGCGCACGACTGGGAGCCCGCGTTCATGGAGCTGCAACCCGCGCAGAACACCGACGCGGCGATCCGCGGCGCGATCGGATCGCTCCTGGAGCTCACCCGCCGACGGCTCTCGCGCGTTGCACGACTGCGATCCGCCGCGGGCAAGGCTCTGCGCTCGACGAGCCTCTCTGTCAATTGGGAGGAGATCTCGCTCTCGATCTCCTTCGGCTCCGAGCGTGAAGAGGACCTCGCGCGGGACATCTTCACCACGGTCCAGCTTGCCCTCGCCAAGGGGCGCGAGGGCGTCGTCCTGCTTCTGGACGAGGCCCAGCTCGTCCACGACGAGCGCGACCGTCACGGCGAGCACCCGCTCTCGCTCCTGATCGCGCCGATCGTCGCACTCCAGCGCCAGGAGCTCCCGCTCGGGCTCGTCCTCTGCGGCCTCCCGACGCTCACGGGGAACCTGCAGAAGGCGCGCTCCTACAGCGAGCGGCTCTTCCGCGGCGAGGAGATCGACTCGCTCTCACAAGCTCAGGCGCTCGAGGCCTTCACCAGACCACTCCAGCAGACCGCCCGCCACGCCGACCCGGCGCTCGCCGAGGCTGTCGTCGCGGAGGTCGAGGGCTACCCGTACTTCCTCCAGCTCTGGGGATCGGAGCTCTGGGACGCCGCCGACCTCGCGGGCGTCGAGCGGCTCACGCCCAAGCTGCTCGACGCGACGCGCCCCGACATCTACGAGCGGCTCGACCGCGACTTCTACGACCCGCGCCTCGCCACGCTGACCCCCGCCGAGCAGGACCTCCTGCTCGCCTCCGCCGAGTGCCCCTATCCCCCCCTGCGCTCCTCCGATATTGCCCGCGCCTCCGCGAGGACGCCCGGCAACGTCAACGTCCTCCTCGGCCGCCTCGTGCAGGTCGGCGCGCTCTACCGCACCCGCAAGGGCGAGTACGCCTATACGGCGCCGAAGTTCCGCGACTACCTCGCGCGGAGAGCCTGACCCTCCAAGCTCAAACCTGCACCAGCAGCTCCCCCGCGACACGATCGGTCGCCCCCGCCGTGCCCCCGAGCAGGCGGCGGGAGAGCTGGGAGCGGCGGAAGTAGAGCGGAGCGTCGTGCTCCCAGGTCGCGCCGATCCCACCGTGGACGGAGATCATCGTGCGCGCGGCGGTGTCGAGCGCGTGGCCCGCGACCGAGCGCGCCGCGGAGGCCGCGAGGGGAAACTCCCCCGGGGCGCCGTTGCGGGCCCAGCCGGCGTAGTAGAGGAGGGAGCGCCCGTTCTCCATCTGACGGAGAACCTCCGTGAGGGAGTGCTTGACGGCCTGGTAGGAGCCGATCGGCCGGTTGAAGGTGTGACGCTCCTTCGCGTAGGCCACCGAGACCTCGAGGGCCGTCTCGACGCTCCCGATCGACTCGGCCGCGATGAGGGACTGGGCGAGGTGCCAGGCGCCCGCGAGGGACTCCTCGGGGGCGTCCAGGACCAGGGCCGGGGCGCCCTTCAGGGAGACGTGGCCGAGGGAGCGGGTGGAGTCATAGCGGCGGACGTTCCGCACGTCGACCCCCGCGGCCGCGGCCTCGATTGCGACGCCCGCGGGGCGACCGTCCAGGAGGGCAACGCCCACGAGGAGATCGGCGCCGGGGGCGTCGGGGACGAAGGAGAGCTCGCCCGTGACCTTGGCCTGACCCTCGCCTTGGCTGCGCACGGCGGTCGGGATCGCCGGCCGGCCGGCCCCGCTCGCGGGGTCGACGGTCCACTCGCTTGAGAGATCGTCCGCGGGCCGCGCCGGGAGGTAGGCCGCGCGGCGCTCGCCCGAGGCGAGCCCGCCGAGGAGCTCGCTGGCGTTCGTCGAGTCGCCCAGGATCGCGCTCGCCGGGAGGTGGCCGAGGATCGGGACCGCCGCGAGCACCCGTCCGCACTCGCCGAGGACGAGCATCGCGTCGAAGGCGTCCAGCTCCGCGCCGCCGTGCTCCTCGGAGATCAGCAGCCCCGGCCAGCCGGCCTCGCAGGCGGTCGGCCAGAGGTCCGGCAGGGAGTCGGCGCCATCAAGGGCCTCACGGGCGGCTTCGAGGGTCTTGAAGCGCGAGAGCGCCCCGCGGGCGGCCTCGCGGAGGAGGACCTGCTCGTCTGAGAGTGCGAGATTCATACCGTCGCCTCCTCCTTCGCCCGTAGCTGCGAGAACGGGATTCCCTTGTCAAGGCGCGGCTCGGGCGGGAGGCCCAGGACGCGCTCGCCGATGGTGTTGCGCAGGATCTCTTCGGTGCCACCGGCGGACTTTAGGCCGGGGAGGAAGGAGATCATGTAGGACCACTCGCTGTCCTGCGCGAGCGCGTCGGGCCCCTGGACGTCGGCGATCAGCTCGCCGGCGCGGATCGCGCCGTTGACGATCGTGACCTTCGCGAGGCCGGCCTCCGGGCCGGGGATCTGCCCGCGCTGGAGCGCGGTGAGGGTCCGGTAGCCGGTGAAGCGCACGGCCATGAGTTCCGCGGCGATCTCGCCGAGGCGCTGGCGCACCTCGGGGTCGCGCCGGGCGTGCTCGTCGGCGGCGATGGCTTTGGCGAAGCGGGCGGAGTTGTATCCGAGGCCCTCCCCGCCGAGGCCGATCGTGACGCGCTCGTACATCAGGGTCGTCAGGGCCGTCCCCCAGCCGTTTCCGACTCCGCCGACGACGGCGTCGGCGTCGAGGGCGACGTCGTCGAAGAAGACCTCGTTGAACTCGGCCTCGCCGGAGATCTGGCGCAGGCCCCGCACGGTGACGCCCTCGGCGTCCATGGGGACGATGAACATCGTCAGGCCCTTGTGCTTGTGGGCCTCGAAGTCGGTCCGCGCGAGCAGCAGGCCGTAGGAGGCGAACTGGGCGTTCGTCGTCCAGACCTTCTGCCCGTTCAGCGTCCAGCGGCCGTCGTCACCGACACGCGCGCGGCTCTGGACCGCGGCCAAGTCGGAGCCCGCCGCAGGCTCGGAGAACAGCTGGCACCAGACCT
>DASZFE010000061.1:0-6123 GCA_035940155.1 Solirubrobacteraceae bacterium
GCGAGCACAAGGCCGGTTGCCTTGATCGGATCATGGCCCGCTGCGACCGCGATGACCAGGCTGAGACGGCTTTGGCAGAGAACGGCGAGCTCCTTGGGGAGGCTCAACATGTCGTGATCGGTCGTGATGAGACCGTCCCAGGGACGCTCGTGGGTATGGAGCGCGTGTAGGACCTGCCAGTCATCGCACGTCGGCAGACGCTCATCGATGTGCCGCAACGGGACGAGCTCCACGTCGTCCTCGAGGTACCGCTGGAGCGCGAGGACGATCGGCTCGGGGAAGTTCTGGTCGAGCGCGAAGAGATGCGGCATGACCGCGAGGAGTCAGGCGGCCAGGGCGAGGTCGGGCTGGAGCTCGCGCTCCAGGTCCAGCGCGTCCTCGACGTCGGCGGTCTCGATCGCGGGGTAGAGCGCGGTGATCTTGCCGACGCTCAGCCCGCGGCGCCGGAGCGCGGCCAGGGCCTCGGTCTCGATGCGAGTGCGATGGACGTGAGGCGCCCCGGCGAGCTTTCCGGGGACGATCCGCAGCCGCGGGCGCGGGGTGACGAGGTCCGGTCCGCGAACCAGGCGTCCGACCGCGAACGGGCGCAGCAGGTCGAGCGCCTGGGCGTCAAGGACGGCCTGCCCGTCGGGGTGCGCGGGGGAGGTGTCCGCGTTCAAGACGATCCGCCCGCCGCGGTCCACGGCGAGGTTCGGGCTGCCGTCCTCGGTCCACAGCGCAAGGTCGATCCCCGCAAGCTCGCGCAACGCGGTGCGCACGGCGTTCATCGCAGTGGGCGGGACGGCCTGCCCGTCGGGCGCGGTCTTGGTGGCACGCAGCCACGCGATGATCCGCAGCGCGAGCAGGTCGCTGTAGGACCACAGTCTCACCCGCTCGGCTGAGACGCTCGGCACGAGAATCTCCCGGCGCGCCCAATAGTGCACGGTGGACCTCGGCACCCCTGAGAGGGCCGCCGCACGGTCGGCACTGTAGGCGCCACGTGGATCCATAGCCGAAGTATCGCTGCCCGTGGCGACGGATACCGAGAGCGTGGATACCCCACGAACATTCGTGTTCCGTGTCAGAGAGCCGCGGCCCGACCCGCGTGCCTGGCTGCCCCTCAGGTGGGCTCGGCCCCGGCGGCCTCGCCGAGCTTGAGCCCGACGCGCTCGGCGACGAGGTCCATGTCGGTGCGGTGCTTGACGATGACGGAGATCGTCTCGTTGAAGGTCTGGACGTCGATGTCCTTGGCCCCGAGCAGCAGCAGGGCGCGCGCCCAGTCGATCGACTCGGCGATCGAGGGGGGCTTCTTGAGGTCCAGCGCGCGGACCATCCCGACGACCTCGACGAGCTTGCGCGCGACGGTCTCGGGAAGGTCGGGGGCGTGCAGGCGGACGATCTCGAGCTCGTGCTCGAGCTCGGGGTAGTCGAGCCAGAGGTAGAGGCAGCGGCGCTTGAGGGCCTCGGTGAGCTCGCGGGAGTTGTTGGAGGTGAGGATCACGACGGGGTGCGTGCGGGCCTCGATCCGCCCGAGCTCGGGGATCGAGATCTGGAAGTCCGAGAGGACCTCCAGGAGCATCGCCTCGAACTCCTGGTCGGTCTTGTCGATCTCGTCGATCAGCAGCACGACGGGCTCCTCGGAGGCGATAGCGCTCATCAGTGGCCGCGCGAGCAGGAAGTCCTCGCCAAATATGTCCTCCTGAACCTGCGACCAGCCTGCCCCATCGGCCTCGGCCTGGATGCGCAGGAGCTGCTTGCGGTAGTTCCACTCGTACAACGCCTTCGCCTCGTCCAGGCCCTCGTAGCACTGCAGCCGCACGAGGCGCCGCCCTAGGTAGCGCGAGAGGGCCTTGGCGAGCTCGGTCTTGCCGACCCCCGCGGGCCCCTCGACGAGGACTGGCTTCCCGAGCCGGCTCGCCAGGAACGCGACGAGCGCCGTGGACTCCCCCGGCAGATACCCGACTGCACGCAGCCCCTCCGTAACCTCGGCGATCGTCGCGGGCTCGACGGCGCCCGCGGGCAGGGTGGTGGCGGGCGGAGGGGTGGGCATCCTCGCGGGAATGATAGGGGCCGCCTCCACCGGCCCGGGCGTCACTCGCCCCCGGGCGGCGCGGGCGGATAACGCGGGCGCCTGCCGGCGGGGATGGGCGGCGCGGGCGCGTGGGGCTCGTGGGGGGCGACGACCGTGAGCTCCTCTCCGGCCGGCGGGTCCTCGAACCTGGGACGCCGCCGCAACAAGGGCGGCTCGGGCCGCTCGGCGGCCCGCATCCGGGAGCCCGCGTAGGCGAGGAGGCCGGCGGCGGCGAGGGCGCAGAAGATGCCCCACTGGAGGCCGACGTTCCCGGCGACGCCGTGGCCGGTGATGGTGGGCCGGTCGAAGAGACGGAGGACGAGGAGGAGGATGGTCCAGAGGCCCGCGAGGAGGACGATGGCGCCGTCGGAGCCGGGGAGGGCGAAGTCGTGGTGCTCGGCGCGCGCGAAGAGGAGGACGAGGACGGCGGCGGCGACGAGGAGGACGGCGGCCTCGATGAAGGAGAAGACGGCGAAGGCGTTGAGGTTGTCGTTGACGCTGACGAGCTCCTGGGTGCGCCCGGAGCCGATGACGGCGGCGGCGTGCTGTTCGTACCAGGGCAGGAACATCGTCAGGAAGAGGAGCGCCGCGGCGAGGCCCGCGAGGCGCTCGTCGGCTCCCAATGACTCCCAGGCGCTCCTCGCTCGGCTCATGGGCCGATTCTCTCACTGGATCGGGATGTCCTGCGCGGGGACGCTCGCGCGCGGGCCCGCCAGGGGGCCGCGGCGTTCGAGGAGCTCGATGGCGAGGTCCAGGAGGGCGCGGAGGAGGACGAGGAGCTGCCGGGCGAGGTCGACGAGCTGCTCGCGGCGCTCGGGCGGGAGCACTCGCAGGAGCGCCTGGAGGAGGTCGGAGAGCGCGTGGAGGTCCTCGCTGCTGGTGCCCTCACCCCCGCCCGTGGTCTCCTCCATCGGCTCCCAGCCGGCCGGGGGTGTGCGCTCGGCGAACTCCAAGGGCACCCGGCCGGGCCGGGACGCTTGGCTGGATGCCTGCTCAGCGGCCACGGGGGGCCTCGGGCACGAGGAAGCTGACCTGGAGGGCGCCGTCGGCGAAGCGGGCCTGCTCGGGCTGGTGCTCGGCGAGGGCGGGGGGGAGGATGATGGTGCGCCGGTGCCCGTCGACCCCGACGATGAGTTCGGGGCCGATCTTCTTCAGGGAGATCCGCTCGCGCTCGGCGAAGGGGAGGTCCAGGCGCAGAGTCGCGCTCGTCGCGGACACGGATAGCTCGTGGGCGAGGCGCTCGTGCAGGACCGCGGCGACGTCGCGCTCGCCGAAGAGCTCCTCGCCGAGGCGCTCGAGCATCTCGGCGCCGAGGACCTCCTGCTCGAAGTAGGGGGCGCAGAGGACGGGGACGGGGGCGAATGCCTCGCGGACGTCCCGCAGGCGCTCCTGCTGGCGGGAGCGCCAGCCCTTGAAGTAGGCGCCGACGGCGGGGGGGAAGACGCGGTTGACGATCACGGCGTCGGTGAGGTAGCCGTAGAGGTTGAGGTAGGTGAAGGTCCGGCGGGCCTCGTCGATGACCATGCGGTCGGGGTTCATGACAAGGCGGATCGAGACGCGATCGCGGTCGCTGAGGATCTCGTGCAGGGCGATGAGGTTGCGCCCGAGGCGCTCGACGTCCCCGAGGACCTCCTCCCCGGGTAGGGAGAGGTCGAGGACGGCGCGTGCGAGGGGTCGCGCGGCGGCCATGAGCTGCCCCTGGGCGGGGAGGACGCGCTCGAGCCACCAGCGGGCGACGTCGGGGAAGGCGAGCAGGCGGAGGGTCTCCCCGGAGGGGGCGCAGTCGACGACGATCACGTCGTACTCCCCGCCCTCGTGGTGGCGGCGCAGGGCGAGGAGGCTGAAGAGCTCGTCGAGCCCGGGCGGCACGGTGAGCTCCTCGGCGGAGATCCGGTTGACCCCGCGCGAGACGAGGAGGTCCCCGAGCCACTCCTGCACCCCGGACCAGTTGCGTTCGAGCTCGTGCTGCGCGGAGACCTGCTGCCCCCAGAGCAGGGGCGCGATCTGCGTGGGCTCGCCGAGCCCGTCGGCCCGCCCCCCCTCGTCGGCCCGCCCGCCGCCGTCGTCGGCTCGCCCCCCGTCACGGAGGGTCCCGCCGAGCTCAATCCCGAGCGAGTCCGCGAGGCTGTGGGCGGGGTCGGTCGAGATGACGATCGTGCGCAGCCCCGCCCGTGCGCACCGCAGCGCGCTCGCGGCCGCCACCGAGGTCTTACCGACGCCGCCCTTGCCGGTGTAGAGGATGGTCCGGGGACCCATCCGTTCGCAGTCTATGCCCAGGGCGCGCGCGGCGCGGGCTATGAGCCGTGACGCTGCAGCCAGAGCTCCAGCAGCGGGTCGGTGAGGACGGGCGTGCCGTCGGACTCGATGACGTCGGCGCGGTCGGCGAGGGCCTGCAGGGCGTAGCGGACGCTCGACTTCTTGATCCCGACCTGGGCCTGGGCCTGGGCGGTGTAGGGGCCGTCGGGGGTGGTGGCGAGCGCGAGTGCGACCCGCCGCTCGTTGACGGGCCAGCCGCGCCAGGTGGCGGCGAGATAGCCGGAGGCGAGGTCGAGCGTGGTGTCGCGCGCGGCGACCCAGTGGGTATCGTCGGCGACCTCTCCGCGCGGGACCGCGGCCCAGAGGAAGTGGGCGAGCATCATGGCGCGCTGGGGGTGTCCGCGCGCGAACTGCAGGAGCGCGGCGAGGGCGTCGCCGGCGTCGCGGCCGGTCTGGGCGAAGCGGTCCCGCACGTAGTCGCCGACCTCCTCGGGGGGGAGCGGTGAGAGGCTCTTGGGCACGGCCTGCTCGAGCAGGGGGCGGCGGGGGTCGGCGAAGAGGCGCTCCATGGTCGCGGGCGCGGAGCCCGCGAACGCGTAGGAGGCGGCGTCGAGGTGGTGCTGGATGACGCTGCGGATCTGCCCGTCGGCGCCCTCGACGGCGAGGATGTCCTGGATCTCGTCGAAGACGATCAGGCTGCGGGCGCCCGTGCGCTCGTGGAGCTCGCGCGGAAGGTCGAGCAGCCGCAGCAGGACCGCCTCGACGTTCGTGTTCGGGCTGCGCTGCAGCGTGGCGCTGAACCCGGGGCCCCCGAGCGAGAGCCCGATGTCCCAGGCGCTCAACAGCCGATCGACCCGGGAGCGCAGCGGTCCCTGCAGGCGTCTGGCGTAGGCCCGCTCGATCCGCACGACGATCCCGCCGAGGCTCAGGACGTCCTCGAGGTCCACGAGCGCAGTCGCCATCCCGGCGGCCTCGGCGTCTTCGAGGACCTTTTGCAGGAGGGTCGTCTTGCCGTAGCGTCGGGGACCGACGAGGCGGACGGAGTGGCCGCCCCGCGCGAGCGACATCAGCTCCGCCGCCTCGACCTCGCGGTCGATCATGTCTGCCGGGTCCAGCGGCCCGGAGAAGCGGAACGGGTTGATGTCCTCGCTCACGGCCCCAAGGATACCGCATGGTGTGGTCGCACTACACCATTTAGTGTTGTCGGACTACACCGATTGGTGTGGTCGCACTACACCATTTAGTGTTGTCGGACTACACCAGCCGATGTGGCGTGGCTGTGGAGAGCCAAATCCCCGGAATGCCCCACGCGCCCCCGAAACCGGTCAGAATGCCCAGGATGAGGGCGCTCCTCGCACACGCCCAGGCTCCCCCGGCGCAGCTGATCGCCGATGGGAAGCTCCTGGTCGCCGAGGCGCCCGACCCGGCGCCGGGTCCGGGGCAGGTGCTCGTGCGGGTGGAGGCGGCGGGGCTGAACCCGTTCGACGTGAAGAAGCTGAGCGGAATCTTTGGGGCGGGGGAGGAGCTTCCGTACACCCCGGGGGTGGACGCCTCGGGGACGGTCGCGGCGCTCGGGGAGGGCGTCGAGGGGCTCGCGGTCGGAGACGCGGTGCTCGGGTTCTTCGGCCGGACGCCGGGGACGTTCGCGCAGTACGCGGTCGTCGACGCAGGGCCCTACCTGGCGCGCCGCCCGGAGGGCCTGGATGCTGTGCGGGCCGCGGCGATCCCGCTCGCGGGGATCATGGCCAAGACGCTCCTGCGCGTCGCGGGGCTCGAGGCGGGACACGCCGGGCCCGAGGGGAGGCACGCCGGGCCCG
>DASZFE010000062.1:0-3151 GCA_035940155.1 Solirubrobacteraceae bacterium
AGGTAGGCTTCGCATAACAAGACTTTCACCACTATACAGCCGTTGGGTAGTCCAGCGAGCGTAACTTCAGCTTCTTTGGTGATACCGCTTGACACACTCTTGAATTCGTATTCACACTGAGCAACTGTCGCTCTAATTTTCAATCCTCCCACCGTTTCGAGTTTACATTCATTCCATTTGCTCAGCACAAGCTTCTCCGTGGTCGATTTTTTCGATTCCAGTTTCCATTCACCTTCCGCAGACCCACAGGTGAGCGTCATGCCCCCGCCTTCGAGCACGCTTTTGCCCGTTTTTGCCGGTCCTTTTAGTTCTTTCGTCGCTTCGAATTCAGCAAACGCAGGTGCAGCCGAAGTCATGATTGCACTCAATGCCACAATAATCCCAAAAATCACCCTTATCTTGCCCATACCCTGACATCTCCATTCTAATATTGCTCATCATATACATACAACTACTGCCTAACCTTGAACCTTAGTCCGATCCAGACTCGCATCCACATAAATGATACAGGGAGAAACTATCAATCTCCCGTCAACTGGTCAATGAGCAAGGCGACTATTCGCATCGCACATGCAGCGATGCGATGATGTGCCAGCCGATGCCCGAAAGCCCGCGCCCCCCAGGGGAGATCTGGATACAGGATCTCCCGCTTCCCACTCCCGCGACCGCACTGGCCAACCCCGCCCGCAGGCTGCCTTCAGGGCGACCTCCCCAGCTCTGGAAGATCCTCCCCGACAGCGCACCGGGCTCCTTGGCTGACCTCCTCGCCGACCTCAGCCCCGACGAGCGAGCGCGAGCACAATCAAAGCGAACCACCGAGGCCGCCCACGCCTACGCAGCCGCCCACGCCGGCCTGCGACGAGTCCTCGGAGTCGAGCTGGGGGTGGAGCCCGCAAGCGTCGCGATCTCCCACACCGCCCACCCCCATGGCAAGCCAACCCTGGTGGACGGGGGTGAGCTGCACTTCAACCTCTCCCACACCCACGGCCTGGCGCTGGTGACCCTGGCCCGCGGCGTGGAGGTCGGGATCGACGTGGAGTGGCTGGGCCGCCGCGTCCGCACCGAGGCTCTGGCCGGGAGCCTCTTCACCGCCGCCGAGCGCGAGGAGTTGGCGCGCGCCCCGGACGCCGAGCGCGACCGGTGCTTCCTACAGCTCTGGACCCGCCGGGAGGCCTACGCGAAGATGACCGGCGAGGGCCTCTCCCGGGCGGCCGCGCGGGGAGACGACCCCGACAACTCGGAGGCAGGCGCCCCCTTCGAAGGCCCCCGCGCGAGGCTGATGGACCTGGATCTGGGCGAGACCCACGTCGGAGCCCTGGCCGTGGAGGAGCCGCCTATCCCGCGCTCGCCTCCCGACAGGTAGCCCGATGGACCTCCTCGGTGAGCGAGTTCATCTTCTCGGTGAGCGCATGGATCTGCTCGGTGAGATCGGTGTTGCGCTCGAGCAGGTCCGTCTGCTGCTGCGCGAGCTCGTCGCGGTGCTTGGCGGCGGCTTCCTCGTTGGCCTTGTCGGTCCGCGTCTGGGCCTTCTGGGCGATGATCACCAGGGCGCCGGTGTAGAAGGCGACGGCGGAGAAGACGAGGTTGAGCAGGATGAACGGCGCCGGGTCGAAGCCGGTCCCGTTGAGGAGGCCGTGCCAGGAGTTCGAGAGGAAGTGGATCACGTGGTTCGTGAGGACCCACGCGAGGATCACGATCGAGCTTACGATCAGGAATCCCACCGTCCCCATCCCGCTGGCGACCGCCTCCGACAGGCGCTCCATGAAGCTGCTCCCCCCGGCGTACGGAGAAGGCCCGTGCTTGCTCTCCTTGTAGTGGCTGTGGTGGCGCAACGGGTCCGGCCGCTGTGCGCTCGCCCCGCTCGCCCGTCCCTGCCCTGCGTCCGTCATCTGATTCCTCCCGTGTCGTCCAGCCGTTTGCGCGCCCAGAATACGGCGTGCCGCTTCGGGGAGGCGAGGATCGATGCCGCTCGCTTAAGCCGCCGCGTCGAGTCGTCGAGCAGGGGCGGAGTCGGCGGTCGGGGCCTGCGTCCCGGGGCTGACGAGTTGGACGCGCTCCCCGGTCGGGAGGGCCGCCTCAAGCATCGTCAGCAGCGCGTTGCGCGAACGCAGCGCCTGCAGCAACCAACGGGAGCACTGCGGCTAGGATCATCCCCTGAGATGAGCCGGACGGACACCCCAGGCCTGATCGGCGGCGTGGACTTCCTCGCCCTCCCCACCCACGATCTCGCGCGGGCGGTGGAGTTCTACGGGACGACCCTCGGCCTGCACCGCTCGGTCCACTACCCCGAACACCACTTCGCGGAGTTCGAGACGGGGAACCTCACGCTGAGCGTGATCGACGCGGAGGCTATGGGCCTGGAGCACCGCCCCCAGGGCCACGAGATCGCCCTGCACGTCGACGACGTGGCGGCGGCCCGCGAGACCCTCGAAGAGCGCGGGGTGAGCTTCCACGGGGAGACCCTCGACACGGGTGTCTGCCACATGGCCTTCTTCAAGGACCCCGACGGGAACGGGCTAATGCTCCACCACCGCTACGCCCCGCGCGTCACCGAGTAGGCCGTGCCCGAGTACGCCGCCTTCCTCCGCGGGATCAACGTCGGCGGGAACCACCTCATCGGCTCCCCCGAGCTCCGGGCGATCTTCGAGGGGCTCGGCCTCACCGGAGTCGCCACCTTCCGCGCCAGCGGGAACGTCGTCTTCGCGGCCCCCGAGGAGGCCTCGGCCGGGGGCGGGAGGCCCACCGACGGCGGGGACCTCGCCGCGATGACCGAGCGCATCGAGCGGGGACTCGCCGCGGCTCTGGGCTACGAGGTCGCGACCTTCCTGCGCACCGCAGGTGAGATCCGCGCCATCGCCGCCCACGAGCCATTCGCCCCGGAGGTCGTGGCGGCCTCGGGGGGGAAACCCCAGGTGATCCTCCTGCGCACCCCACCCCCGCCCGAGGCCCGCGAGGAGGTCCTGGGGCTCGCGGGCGAGGGGGACCGGCTGGCCTTCGGGGAGCGCGAGCTCCACTGGCTCCCGAGCGGGGGCATGTCCGACTCGGCCCTCGAGCTCAAGCGGATCGAACGCCTCCTCGGCCCCACCACGATCCGCACCGCGGGCACCGTGGGGCTGATCGCCGCGAAGCACTTCGCCGACTGAGCCGGCGG
>DASZFE010000063.1:0-4975 GCA_035940155.1 Solirubrobacteraceae bacterium
ACTGCCTGACCATCTCCGTGATCGCGCGCTGCTCGTCGGTCTGATCGCTGTACGTCGCGGCTGCTGCCATGCTCGGCGCTCCAGGTTCTCGTGGTTTGCATGGAGAATACCGGCGTGAACTTCTCGCGCGACGTCATCGAGCGCCTGCCGCCCGACGGGCTCGCCCTGATCGAGCTCGCGCGCGACGGCATCCGGCGGGAATGGAGCTTCGGAGAGGTCCATGAGCGCTCGGCACGCCTCGCAGGGACGCTCGCACGCCTGGGGATCCGGCGCGGCGACGTCCTCATGACCCTCATCGGCAACCGCCCCGAGTGGGTCCTCGCGATGCTCGCCTCCTTCCGCCTCGGCGCCGTCGTCCTGCCCTGCACCGAGCAGCTCCGCGCCAAGGACCTCCGCCGGCGCCTCTCCGTCGCCCGCCCCTCCCTCATCATCGCCGACGAGCGCAACCGCTCCGAGCTCGAAGCCGCCCTCGCCGTGGACGGAAGAGGCGAGAGCGCGCGCGACGCGGACGCAGTGGATGCCGGGCCTCCCAACCCCGTCGATGTCCTGCTCATCCCCGACGAGACCCTCTTTCAGGCAGAGCCCGCCCCCTACGCCGAGCTCGCCCCGCAGGACCCCGCGCTGATCACCTTCACCAGCGGCTCCACCGGGGAGCCCCGGGCCGTCCTCCACGGCCAGCGCTACCTCGTCGGCCAGCGCCTCCAGGCCGAGCGCTGGCTCGGCGCGCGCCCCGGGGAGCTCGTCTGGTGCACCGCCGCCTCCGGCTGGTCCAAGTCCGCTCGCAACGTCTTCATCGCCCCCTGGCTCTCCGGCGCCGCCGCCCTCCTGCACGACGGGCGCTTCGACACCGCCGAGCGCCTCGAGCTCCTCGCCCGCGAGCGCGTCAACGTCCTCTGCATGGCCCCCACCGAGTACCGCCTGATCGCCAAGCGCCACGCTCTCCCCGAGCTCCCCCACCTCCGCGGTATGGTCGCCGCGGGCGAGGCCCTCAATCCGGAGGTCCTCCGCGCCTGGGCCCAGGCCACCAGCCTTGCGATCCGCGACGGCTACGGGCAGACCGAGACCGGCCAGCTCACCGGGATGCCCCTCGACGGGGCCGTCCGTCCCGGCTCCATGGGGCGCCCCCTCCCCGGCATCCGCCTCTGGATCGAGGACGGCGAGCTCCTCGCGGACCCTGCCTCCGTGCCCACCTTCTTCCTCGGCTACCTCAGCGAGGACGCCCGGCGCGGGGAGGACGGGGACTGGCAGATCGAGGACCGCCGCGGACGCGGGCCCTGGCGCACCGGCGACCGCGTCCGCGAGGAGGGCCCGGGCGAGGGCCGGAGCCCGGGCGAGGGCGGCGGGTACCTCCACTTTGAGGGCCGCACCGACGACGTCATCATCTCCGCGGGCTACCGCATCGGCCCCTTCGAGGTCGAGTCCGCCCTCGTCGCCCACCCCGCCGTCGCCGAGGCCGCCGCCGTCGCCGCCCCCGACGAGGAGCGCGGCTCGGTCGTCCGCGCCGTCGTCGTCCTCCGTGACGGCCACGCCCCCTCCGCCGAGCTCGCCCGCGAGCTCCAGGAGCACGTCAAGCACGAGACCGCCCCCTACAAGTACCCCCGCATCCTCGACTTCGCCCCCCAGCTCCCCAAGACCGCCAGCGGGAAGGTCATGCGGGGCGTCCTCCGCGAGGAAGGCTGACCGCGCCTTCGGGGCCGACTACACCGTCGGGGGCGGCGGCCCCTGGAGGCTCACCACCGCCTCGATCTCCACCCGCGCGCCCCGCGGGAGCGCCGCGACCCCGACCGTCACCCGCGCCGGGGGCTCCTCCCCGAAGAATGACCCGTAGACCTCGTTGAGCTCGCCGAAGGCCGCGAGGTCGGTCATGTAGATCGTCACCCGCACCGCCCGAGAGAGAGACGTCCCCGCGGCCTCGCAGACCGCCTCGAGGTTCTCCAGGCACCGCCACGCCTGCCCCCCCATGCTCTCCCCCACGATCTCCCCGCTCGTCGGGTCCAGTGGAATCTGCCCCGAGCAGAACAAAAGGTCGCCCACGCGCACCGCGTGGCTGTAGGGCCCAATCGCCGCCGGCGCGCCGGGCGCGTTGATCGTCTCGCGTGCCCCTTCCATCCGACCGCACACGTTATCCCGTCGCGCACGCTATCGAGAGAAATCGAATAGCTTGCAGACGATGAGCACGCCCTCGAGAAGCGCCGCCATCAAGTCCGCCCTCCTCCTCGCGGCTCTCGCCCTCCGGCAGCGCGTGCGCCTGCGCAAGTCCGCGCACGCGGCCTACGCCGCGGCCGAGGCCGGCGCGGCCGGCGCCGCGCTGAGGTCCGCCCACATCCCCTACGGCCTGCCCTGAGGGCTCGCTATCGTCCTCACGAATGCGCGGGCGGGCATCCATCGCAGTTGCACTGATCATCCTCGCCGCGCTCGCGGGCGCGAGCTCCACGGCGGCCGCGCTCGACTTCACGCCCTGCCCGCAGGAGCCCGCCCTCGGCTGCACGACCCTCACGGTCCCACTCGACCGCACCGGACACGCGCCCGGGACGATCTCCCTCACGCTCACGCGCGTGCGATCGAGCGGCGCGAGCCAGAGTCAGAGCGCCGTGCTCGCGCTCGCGGGCGGTCCCGGCCAGCCGGCCCTCCCGCTCACCCTCCAGCTCGGCAAGTCGATCGCGCCGGCCCTGAAGAGCCGCGACCTCGTCGTCTTCGACCAGCGCGGCACGGGTCGCTCGCAGCCGCTCAACTGCCCCGTCCTGGATGAAACCCAGGCCCTGGAAAGCGCCACCGCGAGCACGATCGGGCAGTTCGTCGAACGGTGCGCCCTGCAGCTCGGCATCGCCCGCGGCTCCTACACCACCCAGGAATCCGTCCAGGACATCGAGGCCGTCCGCGCGGCGCTCGGCTACGAGAAGCTCGTCCTCTACGGGACCTCCTACGGCACGAAGGTCGCCCTGGAGTACGCCGAAAGCTTCCCCCAGCACGTCGAATCGCTCGTCCTCGACTCCGTCGTCTCGCCCGACGGCCCCGAGCCCTTCGCGGTCGCGAGCTTCCAGGCGATCAGCCCGATGCTCGCGGGCCTCTGCTCCAACCACGCCTGCGCCCGGGTCACCGGCGATCCGCTCGGCGAGCTCGCGAGCCTCGTCGCGCGGCTTCGCGCAGGGGAACTCCAGGGGGCCGTCTACGACGGCTCGGGTCGGCGCCGCTTCACCGGGATCACCGAGACCGCACTGCTCGGGATACTCGAGGCCGGCGACCTGAACCCCGCGCTGCGCGCGCTCCTGCCCGCGGCCGTTCACTCCGCGCTCCACCACGACCCCGAGCCGCTCCTGCGTCTGAACCTCCTCTCCGAGGGCCTCATCCCGAACGTCCCCCGCCCGCCCCGTCCGCCCGGCCAGAGCGAAGGCGTCGAAGCCAACGCGATCTTCCTCGCGACCTCCTGCGAGGAGAAGCCCCTTCCGTGGCAGCGCGAAGCCCCCCCGGCGCAGCGCAACACCGAAGCGCTCGCCGCCCTGAACGCGATCCCCGTCGCGAGCTTCTCCCCGTTCGACGCCCCGACCGCGCTGGAAAACAGCCTCGTGCCGACCTGCCTGGACTGGCCCGACGCCTCCGCGCCGCCCCCGCCGATGGGGACCCTCCCGGACGTCCCGACCCTGATCCTCTCCGGCGGGCAGGACCTGCGCACGCCGACCTCCACCGCGCGGCGGATCGCCGGCCTGATCCCCGGCTCCGAGCTCGTCGTCTCCCCCTACACCGGCCACTCCGTCCTCGGCGCCGACTTCAGCGGCTGCGCCGCCGCGGCCGTGAGCACCTTCTTCGGCTCCTCCCCCGCGAAGCCCTGTGCGCCGAACACCGACGTCTTCAAGCCGACCCCCGTGAGCCCGACGAACCTCGACTACCTCCGCGCCGCCCCGAGGCTCGGCGGGCGGGCCGGGCGCACGCTCACGGGCGTCCTCGACACGATCGTCGACCTCGACCGCCAGGTCGTCGGGGCCTCCCTCCAGGGCGAACAGGAACTTCCGAGCGGGGCGAGCTTCGGCGGACTGCGCGGCGGCTACGCGAGGCTCAGCCCCTCCTCCGTGCGCCTCGTCCACTACAGCTTCGTCCCCGGGCTCCAGCTCACCGGGACGCTCCCGATCAAGCACGGCCGGCTCCAGGCCTCCACGCTGCGCATCGGCGGCCCCGCCGCCGCCACGGGCGCCGTGCGGCTCGGCGGGGGCAAGCGCGTCAGCGGCGTCCTCGGCGGGCGGCGCTTCAACCTCGACATCGCGCGGGTGAACATCTCCCGCGCGCGGGGCCCCGGCGGCGAATCCACGTCCGGCGAACCCTCGCTCGGCGAATCGGCCCTCCAGATCGCGCGCTTCCCGCTCCCCGAGCTCGCGCGCCTGCACTGAGCCCGTGCCAAACGCCCTCGCGCGAGAGTCCTCGCCGTATCTGCGCCAGCACGCGGAGAACCCCGTCGACTGGCTGCCCTGGTCGCCCCTCGCGCTCGCCCGGGCGCGTGAGCGCGACGTGCCGATCCTCCTCTCGATCGGCTACTCCTCCTGCCACTGGTGCCACGTCATGGAGCGCGAGTCCTTCGAGGACCCCGCCGTCGCGGCCCTCATGAACGAGCGCTTCGTCTGCGTGAAGGTCGACCGCGAGGAGCGCCCGGACCTCGACGCCCTCTACATGGAGGCCGTCCAGGGCTTCACCGGCCACGGCGGCTGGCCGCTGAACGTCTTCCTCACCCCCGAGCAGGTCCCCTTCTACGGCGGCACCTACTACCCCTCCGAGCCCCGCCACGGCCTGCCCTCCTGGACGCAGATCCTCCAGGGCGTCTCCGAGCTGTGGCGCGAGCGCGCCGGGGAGATCCGCGCCACGCGTGAGGCGATCGTGCAGCGCCTCGCGGGGGCCGCCCGGCTCACGCCGTCCACGCAGCCTATCGATCCCGCCGCCCTGGAGCAGGCCGTGGCGAACCTCGAGAGCTCCTTCGACCCCCTCCTCGGCG
>DASZFE010000064.1:0-3013 GCA_035940155.1 Solirubrobacteraceae bacterium
CGTCTTCGAGCGCACCCGCGAGCTCGGGATGCTGCGCGCCGTGGGGATGACCCGCCGGCAGGTGCGCCGGATGATCCGCCACGAGAGCGTCGTGACCGCCCTGATCGGCGCCGCGCTCGGGATCCCCGTGGGGATCGTGCTGGCGCTGATGGTCGGACAGGCGATCGAATACCCCGCCTTCACGATCCCCGTGGGCACCCTCGTCGTGTTCGTGATCGCCGCGATCCTCGCCGGCCTGCTCGCCGCGGTCTTCCCAGCCCGCCGCGCCGCCCGCCTCAACGTCCTCGAGGCGCTCCAGTACGAGTAGGAGGCGGACAGCAGGAGGCGGACGGGGTAGTTGCAGCTCGCGCGCGAGCTGCCCGACCTGGCGTCGGCGGGCCTCGGGGAGCTGGTCTGCGAGTTCCGGCGCCACCGGCGCCTGGAGGCGGCCGCGATCGACCATTGGATCGTCCATCCAGGGGGCCGGCGGATCATCGAATGCGTCCGGGACGCCCTGGGGCTCTCCGACGAGGACGTCGGGGTGAGCTGGCGGGCGCTCGCGGACCACGGGAACGTGGGGACGCCCTCGATCTTCTACGTCCTGAAGGACACCATCGCCGAGCGCGCCCCCGGGCACGGGGATCTCGGGCTCGCGGTTACGATCGGCCCCGGAGTTACTCGTCTTGTCGGGTGGTATGCAGCGGGATTTGGTTGAGGTCGATGGGTTGTTGGCAGGTTTGGGAAAGCGTCGGGATGAACCGGCATTGTTGGACAGGGGTGCACGCGGGCCGGCTATTGAGCCCCGAATTCAACTGGTCGGGGGTGCCGACGCCGTCCAAACAGGCGGAAGGCAACACTGCTGGGGGCGTTTTCGCGAGCCGTCAGTGGACCCCTCGGGGTCGGAGAACCGTACGCGTTCAGGGGGTTTGGGGCAGGGAGTTTGGGAATACGTACACCCAGTCAGACGGGCGGGGGTGATGGACCGTGGCGGACCATGCCCAGTTCGCGCTCGACCGCTTGCATGCGCTCAGGTGGGACGCGCGGCCCGTCGGAAGGCGGCTGCAACCAGGGCCAGAGCGCCGGTTCGCCCAGCGCCCGCACATAGTCCTCGATCCCCGCCGGCGTGCTGATCACCAGCATCCGCGCGGTGTCCGATTCGACACGGAAGGTGTGGGGCGTTCCGCCGGGCGCGAACACCATCCCGCCGACGCCGCAGCGCTGCGCGCACCGCTCCACCCACGCTGGAGGCTCGCCGGACTCGCCGGCGGCGAGCTCGGGCTCGACGAGCCACGCCGTGATCTCACCATCGAGCACGTAGAACGTCTCATCCTGGGGATGTGAGTGAAGCGGCGGCGCGGCACCCCGCGGGAGCAGACCCTCAAACACGCCGAAACGTCCACCCGTCTGGTGGCCGTCGAGCTTGATCCGCGCGAGCGTGCCCAGAAACCACAACGCTTCGCCGCTCGCCCCGACCACCCGTGGATGCGCGACCCCGTCCGTTGCCATCGACCCAATCCGCTTCACGGCATGACCGGCCATCACCGCCCCTTTCCGTTGTCTCAGATACGCTTGCCCGCCAGCGCAACCATAGTCGCTCTCTATCGGCGAGCATAGGCCATGCGGAAGCGGACCCGACGGTCCTCAGGCGATCAGCGCGCCTGCTTGGCCGCGTCTGAAAGCAGCGCCGCCACCACTCCCTCGACGTCGTGGCGCGCGGCCTCCACGTGGGGTTCCAGGCCGTGCTCGCGCAGGGTGGCGCTCGTGACGGGGCCGATCGAGACGATGCGCGTATGCGGTGAGAGGAGCCCGGCGGCCTCGGCGCCGATCCCTCCGTCGGCCCCCGTCTCTCCCGCGGCGGCCTGCAGGAAGAAGCTCACGGTCGAGGAGGAGGTGAAGGTGATGTAGTCGGCCTCCCGCGCCGCCGCGAGGGCGCGCTCGGAGAGGGGCTCGGCGAGAGTCTCGTAGAGATCCAGCACGTCCACCTCGGCCCCGCGCGCGCGCAGGGCCTCCGGGAGGGTCTCCCGCGCCTCCCGCGCGCGGGCGATCAGGGCGCGACGCACGGGCACCCCTTCGAGCGCCTCCACAAGGCCCTCGGCGACGAAGCGCTCGGGGGCGACGTCGGCGATGACGCCGTGCTCGCGCAGCGCGCGCGCGGTCCCCGGCCCAATCGCCGCGACCCGCGCCCCCGCGAGTGCCCGTGCGTCCCGTCCGCCCGCGGCGAGCCGCTGGAAGAGCTCGTGGGCGCCGTTGGGGGACGTCAGGCACACGAGGTCGTACGGCGAGGGGTCCAGGGGCGGGCCGGGGAGCGCCACGGTCCGGATCACGGGCGCCTCGATCACCCGGGCGCCCAGGTTCCCGAGCGTCCGGGCGAGCCCGCTGGCCTGGGCCCGGGCCCGCGTGACCGCCACACTCAGGCCGCCCAGGGGACGCTCCGGGAGCCATGCGAGCTCCCCCGCGAGCCCCGCGACGGGGCCGACGACGGTGATCGAGGGCGCCCGGACCTCGGCCTCGCTCGCTCGCTCCGCGATGGTCCCCAGCGTCCCCGTGATCGTTCGCTGGGCGGGGAGCGTCCCCCGTTCGATCACCGCCGCCGGCTCCGACGGGGCGCGGCCGGCCTCGACCAACGCCTGCGCGATCCGGGGGAGCCGGCGGACGCCCATGTAGAAGACGAGCGTCCCCGGGAACGCCGCGAGTGCCGCCCAGTCGATCGCGCTCTCCTCCTTCTCGGGGTCCTCGTGGCCGGTGATCAGCGCGACGGCGCTCGCGCGGTCGCGGTGGGTGACGGGGATGCCCGCGTAGGCCGCGGCGGCGACCCCGGCGGTCACCCCGGGGACGACCTCGAAGGGGATCCCCGCGGCGCGGAGCGTGAGCGCCTCCTCGCCCCCGCGGCCGAAGACGAAGGGGTCGCCGCCCTTGAGGCGCACCACCGAGGCGCCCGCGCGCGCCCGGGCGACCATGAGCGCCTCGATCTCCTCCTGCTGGCCGAAACGGGGATTCGCGCCGGAGGCGCGTGTCTCCCGGCTTCGGTCCGACT